>JAEEKV010000229.1 GCA_016282595.1 Lachnospiraceae bacterium | reverse complement strand
GTTAAAGATTGTAAGTCCAGATACATAGGCGTCAAGTCCTTTTGAGCCGAAAATCCAATTCCCTTTGGTTCCATCCCCTCTTTAACAAAACGACCTGATACAGCCCATCCCCTCACCGTACCCAATCATTTTGTTAATCAGATGAATGAAATGATTATAGCATAATATGTACAATATTGCCACAAAAAGTTTGGTTTTTGGGCGAAAAATATTCAAATTGCACGAAAACGTTTTAGTGATCCGGCAGCGTTTCTTCCAATTCACGGCGGACTTCATCCGGTAACGCAATGCCTTTTATTCATTTTCCGTCACGCGCAGGGAAACCATAACCTCTTTCACCGTGGTGATATCTTCAGGAAGCGTAATGGTCAGAGGCAGTCTGTAGGTGCCGGGTGTGATCTCTGCAATACCGTTGTCATCCATATAGGCATCCCAGTCCACAGTAGCCTTGATATCCGACAGATTCATGGAGGAAATAGCCGATTGCACCCCCGTTACCATGAAGGAGATGGTGCGATCTGCCATAAGCTCAGCCTTCAGATTTCCTTCCAGCTTGCCGATCCTTACCACGCTCTTTTGCAGCACCACTTCCCGCTCCACCAGCTGCTGGATGGGAATGGTAATACTCAGGGTGTCGTTTTCCTCATCCACAAGCCGCAGGCCTTCGGGGATCACCTTGTTCAGATCCACCTCAACCTCCGTTGTCTCGGAAAGACCCGTCACATCCAGATAGGGATTGCCGATATCCAGGTAATTTACTCTCTGCAGATCCGAATTGCGGCCTGCCACCTTAACCGAGTTCATGGTACCCGTCACCGAACCGTAAACCATGTATCCATCGGCCGGCTTGCCGGTATAGTTGTACCGGATCTCCAGATCCTTGGTGGCCAGAATCTCCACCGCAATGGCAACCGTAGAGATGTTCTTGACCAGATTGGAATTCTTGATCTGCTCTCCGTCTTCGTCATAGAGCTTCAGATCCACGGAGGTGTTCACATCGCTGTCCAGACCATCCACGGAAACCTCTGCGGTGACCTTGGCAATCTTGGAAACCACAGACTCTCTGCCGGAAATACGCACCACGTTTTCCGCCGTGGTCACATTGCCAATGATATAGTCCTCAGCAGGCTCGCCGCTGACCTCGGGGGTGATGACAAACTGCTTGCGAAGCCCGTCCTCCACCAGCACCTCTACGCTCTCGGTCTTGCTTCGAATGCTCTCGATCTTGTCGCTGTAACGGTTGCTGGATACCTTCACGGGAACCATCCCCGTCTCTTCGTTGAACAGGGACAGATCCGCTTCCGCCTTAAAATTATCTCCGCTGAGGGAGTCCAGGATGGAGCGCTTTGCGCTGACGGAAATGGTAACCATGTTGGAGGCAACCATTTCATAGACCTTCCCATCGGAGGTAATGGCATCTGCATTCACCACCGTTAGCGGAATATCCGTATAGGTGGTGTCCACAACGGGATCGGAGACATTCACCACCACAAGCCACAGGATAATGGCAACGGCCAGAGATGCCACCTTCAGCACCATATTATTCAAGATGTATTTTTGCACCCATTCCTTCATTCGATCATTCCCTGCAGCGTTTACTTCCGGTTCTTCTGCTTCTTTTGCTTCTTCTGCCCGCTTTGCGGATTTAGGCTGTCGTCATTTTCGCTCTTCTTCTCGCCGTTTTTCTTCTCTCCGCCCTTTCTGCGGCTCTTCTTCTCATCTGTCTTTTTCTGCAAACGGATCAGTTCCGCCCGAAGCTCATCGGATTCGATGTTGCGCTTCAGTTTTCCGCCCTTGGCTACGGAAACACGTCCGGTCTCCTCGGATACGATCAGTGTCACGGAATCCGTCACTTCGGAAATACCAACCCCCGCTCTGTGTCTGGTACCCAGCTCCTTTGAAAGCTCCATATTGTCGGACAGGGGCAGATAGCACGTTGCCCAGGTGATTCGGTCTCCCCTGAGGATCACGGCACCGTCATGAAGGGGCGTGTTGTGTTCAAAAATGTTGATGAGCAGCTGACTGGTTACGATGGCATCCACTTCGATACCGGTCTGCTCATATTCCTGCAAGGGCGTATCCTGCTCGATGACGATAAGAGCTCCGGTTCTGGCCCGGCCCATTTCATAGCAGGCCCGTACAATCTCATTGATGGTATGGTCGGAAAACTTTCCGGCAGTCTCTCTTGCATTTCCCAGGGAAAAAAGGCCGTTGACAAAGCTCTTTTGTCCCAGCTGCTCCAGTGCACGCCGAAGCTCGGGCTGCAGGATCACTACGATAGCGGTTGCCGCGATGGTGAAGACCTTGCCTGCGATCCACAGGATGGTTGACATGTTAAAGATAACAGCCACAACCAGAAATGCCAAAATGACCACCACGCCCTTGAGCAGATTCCACGCCCGGGAGGAACGCACCCAGGCCAGGATCTGATACACCAAAAACGCAATGATCAGGATCTCGATCACATCCGTAGCTGTTAAATGGGAAGGGATATGAATATTTGTAATATACCTTGATATAACAGAACTGATCTTTTGCATATCTTACTTCCGTTTCGAATCTTGTAGTCTGAAAGAATATCGGGATCTGTCAAAGAACGCTTGTGATCTTCTTGACAGCCCTCTTTGATTTGGAAACCGAATTCTTCGGAATTGCTTTCACATAATAGTAATATTCGTCATCCTCGAACTGCACCTGCTCCGTTCGGGAATAATCCACGTTAAAGGCAAAGAACTGTACCACCAAAGCCAGAAGTACTGAACCTAAAAGTCCGCCGATCATTGCTCCTGTGGAAAGACCCGTATCATAATTGAGACCACCCAAAAGCAGGATCACTGCCATGATAACGGTGCCCGCAAAGATGGCGATGGTCCATGCATAATCTACGGAAAGTCTGCGAAGAAGCCATACGATGATGGTTGCGCTGCAAAATGCCAGAAGCACCACCAGCACGCCTTTTTTCTCCAAAAGTCCATCTATGATGTAGCGGAATCTGACGATGAGATTATCCGCATCCAGGGAGCTGATGAGGGTTGCATTGTCTTTCATATAGGTGATGACATAGTAGGCGATGACGCCGCAGGCCACAGCCACAGTTCCGGTGACGGAGCAAAGAAGGCCCACTACAATGGGTACTACAAAGGGAATCTTCAGTCCGAAAAAGATGGGCATAAACAGCACCACCAGTGCATTTCTCGGAGAGAAGCGATAGTACAGTAAAAACATGAGCAGAAAGACAGCTCCGCCTGCAATGGCACATTCCAGTGAGATCTCGTAAAAATGGATCACCGTAAAGACCATGGCGAAAACCACCAGAAGGTTCATGGGCAGGCACGCCGATAGCAGTGCTACCATGAGAACCACTACCATATTGCTGATCCTGGAAGTGACTCCCAGATTAAAGTTGATGGTGAGGATCACTACAAAGGCAAGACAGAACTTTAAAAACGGAAAAAGATAAAGCTCGTGTTTGCTGTAAAAATCCCTAAGTACATCTCTGATTTCCAATAATGCTGACATAACGCTCCCTTTACCGGCTTATTTATTCTCCAGATCGTACATCGCCAGTAATTGTTTTAAATGATTATAGTATCTTCGAAGGCTCTTACGGGCCCTGTTATAACGTACCGAATAGACAATATAGGTGATTATGGCATAGCCCGCCACAAAGATGGCATAGTAGAAAAGTGCCTGCTTTCCCATCCCCAGAAGATCCAATTTGTAGATGTCCTGCATGAGACTTTCAAAATGGTAGTAGATATAAAGTCCCAGAACTACCAGGTAAGCAATGGTGGCACTGATCACCGAATGGATCACCTGTTTCCCCATATAGTCGCTTCGAAAGTAACTGCCGATGGCCATGAACTGCTTGCCTTCATTTTCTTCGTAAGCAGCCATTTTCGTCATCAGTTTGATTCTCTCTTCATTCAGCATAACTTACCGCCTTATCTGTTATCCAAAAAGCGCATTCTGTTGGTGCTCCCACGTCTGCCGCTTTCTCTGTCCGGAGGTGCCTCCGTCAAAACGCCTCCAAGGCCCATGGCCTGGTTCAGACTTCTTGCCATCTGATCCTTGCAGGCTGCACAGAATCTTCCGCCGGAGATCATCTTGCCGCACATCTCACAGGTAACCTTGATGGGGGAATCATCGGAAAACTGCAGCCGCTCCTGCCGGATCCACTGCTGGATCTGCGCCGTGTCCACCTCGCACTCCCTGGAGATCTCCTCCATATCCGCTCTTCCGTGCTGCTGGATATATTTTTTTACCTCCTGGAATTTGTCCTCTATCTTTTGCAGACAGGCAGGACAGATTGAAGGCCCCGTCACATAGTTGTACAGACAACCGCATTTTCTGCAATTTCTAACCTGCATTCCCAATACCTCCCATAGCTTAATCCGAAAGCAACTCTTCTCTGCCACCGTCACGGCCGATGGCGATGGTCAGACCATACACTTTCTTTGCCCCGGCCTCTGTCATCTCCCCTGCCAGAGCATCCAGTGTACTGCCTGTTGTATAGATATCATCCACCAATAGCACTATCTTTGATTCTACATCATTTTGCCTTATAATAAAAGCCTTTTTCAAATTTTCTTGGCGCTGCGCGGGATTCAGACCCTTCTGGGGAAGGGTGGCGCGAACCCGCTTTATACTGCTGCCTGAAAACGGTATCCCCGTCCGGGCAGACAGGCTCTTTGCAAAGAGGGCTGCCTGGTTGTAGCCTCGCTTTCGCAAACGGCTTTTATGCAGGGGGACTGCCATGATGCAATCCGCCTTTATGCCTTTGATATACGCCCCCAGATGCTCGGTTGCAAGACGGGCAAAGGTGTCCGCGTACTCCCGACGTCCGGCGTATTTGAGCCGATACAGGGAACGCTTCATCCTGTCATCGTAAAAAAACAGGGCGCGGTTTTGCACAAAAAGGTGTCGGATCCTGCTGCAGTCATTGCAATACTCGGCTCCCTTTTTTCGAAGGGGCTTGCCGCATTTTAAGCAGTACTCCTCTCCCACATAGGGAAGCTCCTCCAAGCAGCTCTCACATACCACGCCGCTTCGAAAGGGCAGCACCCTGTCACAGATGGGACATCTGGGAGGATACAACAGATCCAGTATATCATTGATGAGTGCTTTACTTTTCCTCGTAGGCCATTTCCTCCAATCGCTGTGCAAGTCCGGTGTAGCGTCTCTTTTTCTCCCGACTGCCGATCATGGAAGCCACCACCTCTGCACTGCCCAGGATCAACACGCACTGCTGGGCTCTGGTGATGGCAGTATATAACAGGTTTCGGTAAATCATCTGAAAAGGCACCCCCAACAGGGGCAGGATCACCACCGGATACTCGCTTCCCTGAGATTTGTGAATGGTCATAGCGTAGGCCAGCTCCAGATCTCCCACCTGGTCGAAGCCGTAAAGGGCACATTTCCCATCGTCAAACAGAACCTCCACACTTCTGTCCTGTTCGTCGATGGCCTGAATGACACCTACATCTCCGTTGAACACCCCGTCTCCCTCTTCCAAAAGGATGCGGTTGTAGCCCCGGATCTGCCAGTGCATCTGGTAATCATTCTTGGTCTGCATCACCTTATCGCCGATGCGAAACAGTTTGTCCCCAAACTCCTTTTCCGCTTTTCCGTCCTCAGGCGGATTCAAAAAACGCTGGAGCAAAAGGTTCATCTCTCCCACTCCCAGCATCCCCTTTTTCATGGGGGTAAGTACCTGGATCTGGTCCGGTCTGACATGAAAATGAGAGGGCAACTGCTTTGTAACCAAGGTCAAAATGTCCCTTTGGATATCTCTGGCGTTATCCCGGGGAAGAAAGACGAAATCCTCGCTCTTTTCCTGCAAAGGGATCATTTCTCCCTTTCGGATCATATGGGCCCCTACTACAATGCGGCTTTCCTGCTTCTGACGATAGATCCTCTCCAGCTCCACGTTCTCAAACAGTCCGCTGCCCAGAAGGTCTGCCAGTACCTGGCCCGGTCCCACGCTTGGAAGCTGATTGGGATCCCCAACCATGATCAGGTTGGCCTCCGGCGGAAGGGCACGCAAAAGAGCCTGGAACAAAAACAGATCCACCATGGACATTTCATCTACGATAATGACATCCGCCTCTAAGGGATTGTCTTCATTGCGTTCGAAGGAGGGGCGTCTGGAATCCACTCCTGCTTTCACTTCCAAAAGGCGGTGAATGGTCTTTGCCTCATATCCCGTGGCTTCGCTCATTCGCTTGGCTGCTCTGCCTGTGGGGGCCGCCAGCACCAGATCCCTGCCCAGATGTAAAAAGACACGGATCATGGTATTCAAGGTGGTGGTCTTTCCCGTTCCCGGTCCTCCCGTCAGAATGAAAACGCCGTGGCGCACTCCTCGGATCACCGCTTCCGTTTGCAGGGGATCAAAGGTCAGATCGTCTCCGGCTCCCACCTTTTCGATGATGCGGCGGATCTCCTCCTCCGATTCCGAAGATACCCAGTTATGGTCCGTAAGAGCCTTGGCACAGCGCTGCTCTGCCAGATAAACGCCCTGATCAAAAACACAGTCATCCCGGATGTGGAGCTTTTTCTCCAGCGCCATATCCGAAACCGCTTCCTCCACGTTGCTTCTTTCAATGCCCAAAAGCTCCGCTGCCGAAACCAGAAGCTCCTCTGTAGGCAGGTAGGTGTTCCCTTCTAAAAGGGTCTGCTGCAGTACATACCGGATGCCGCAATGCACCCTGTGTTCGGCGGTTTTCAAAATTCCCATCTGCAGGGCAATCTCATCCGCCGTCTTAAAACCGATACCTTCAATATCCTCCACCAGGCAGTAGGGGTCCTCCGAAAGGCGGTTCATCATCTCATCCCCGTAGTAGTCCATGATCTTTACAGACATCCGATTACTAAGGCCGTACTGCTGCAAAAACATCATGGCCTCTCTGGCCCGGCTCTTTTCCTCCACCTGAATCCCCAACTCCTGGGCCTTGCGAAGGCTGATGCCCTTGATCTCCGCCAGCCGTTCCGGTTCCTGCTCCATAATCCGAAGCACATCAGTGCCGAAGGCGGAAAGAAGGCGCTCCGTCATAACTGCGCCGATGCCTTTGATGACTCCGGAGGAAAGGTAGCGTCGGATGCTGTCTATATCTGTGGGCATGATCTGCTCATATTCCTGCATATAAAACTGCGGACCGTAGCTGGGATGAAACCGCATCTGTCCGCTGATCCTGAGGGTTTCTCCGGAGAGATCACGATTGCAATAGCCCACTACGAACAGTTCCTCTCTGCCCTCCATGGCCATCATGACCGTATATCCGTTTTCCTCGCTGCGATATTTAATTCCCTCGATAAAGACTTCTTTTGTTTCCATACGTCCCTCATTATACCAGATTTTGTGGTACAAAAATACCCCCAACCTTTCGGTTGGGGGGTGGGATCATTTTCTTTATTCCGTTTCCGTAACGGTTTCTTCCGGTTGCTTTTCCTCCTTCAGCTCCGCCTGGTGCTGCAGAATTTCTTCCATGGTTACGGTATTGCTGGA
Organism: Lachnospiraceae bacterium; assembly: GCA_016282595.1. GTDB lineage: Bacteria > Bacillota > Clostridia > Lachnospirales > Lachnospiraceae > RGIG7926. The sequence continues at coordinate 18,075 of JAEEKV010000229.1, read as the reverse complement.
GCGTTTCATCTGCTCATACATCTGCTGCGCCAGCCCAAGGCTGTTTTGCTCCGTAGATTGCTCCGCCAGAGAGGAGATGGTCTTTTCCTTGTAAAAATCCAAAAGGGTACTGTTGGGATCGCTATCCCCACCCATGGTCAGGGGGACATTCTTAGTAACCTCCTTCATGACCATTTCCACGAAGTATGATTCAAACTGCTTGCAGGCATCCATCAGCTCCTCGTCGGAGGCCTGGGAAAAATCTTTTCTCTTTAGGGCGTCGATGTTGGAGGATGGAGCGTTGGTGGCGTTTGCCATGTTCATGTACATGCTGCTTGTATCTATCATATGTTTTCTCCCCTCGCGACGTCAAGCTCAAAACACTTCGTGTTTTTCGCTGTCTCGCTGTCGCGAGATATATCCACAATCCCGAAGCGATGCTCACCTGCAAGCAGGAGCATCGTTCGTGCTTGCGTCTATGCCGTCGCTCGTTAACGTCTCAAGTTATTAGCAGTATCCATCATACTATCCGTAGTCTGGATGACCTTGGAGTTCATTTCGTAGGCTCTCTGGGCAACGATCATGTTGACCATTTCATCTGCTACCTGCACGTTGCTGCCTTCTATGTAGCCCTGTACTACCCGGCTTTTCCGAATGCCATTAGAGGTTGCCTCGTTGATGGCCTGACCGCTGGCTTCGGTTACGGCATACAAACTGTTATCATGCTTGTAAAGTCCCGAAGGATTCTGGAACTGATATACGCCGATCTTCACGCCCATGGATTTGATGTTTCCCGTATCGTCCGGGTATCCGATCTCTCCCTCTCCGGTGATCTCGATCTGGTTGGCAACGATGACACTGCCGTTGGCACGCCTGGTGGGAATGGAGATCTTCTGTCCGGTGGAGCTCAGTACCGGCCGGCCGTCGGAGGTGGTAAGCGTCAGTGCATCCTGTCCGTTGACGCGGTCCGTAGCCCAGATAAAGTTACCGTTTCTGGTATATTGCTTTTCCCCGCTCTCCGTCTGGATCTGGAAAAATCCGTTTCCTTCAATGGCAAAGGAGGAATTGGAGGACGATTCCAGGAGACTGCCCTGGCGGAAGATTCCCGTAATGGCAGCCTGGCGGACACCGAGGCCCACCTGGGAACCGATGGGTTTATTGGCACCGTTGGCTGTTGTGGTCTCCGTCTGCATATTCTGATAAAGCAGAGATTTAAACTCCACCACATCCGTCTTATATCCTGTTGTATTGACATTGGAAAGGTTATTGGCAATGACGTCCAGATTGGTTTGCTGTGCATGCATTCCGGTTGCCGCCGACCATAAACTTCTGACCATAAGATTACCTCCTTAGTATCATCCATTCAGCTTTCCGAGCTGGTTGGCTGCGATATCAAGGGATCCGTCAATGGTCTGGATCACCTTCTGATTCGCATCATAGGCCCGGGAAATGGAGATCAGTTCCACCATTTCACTGACAACTGTTACATTGGATTGCTCCAGATATCCGGAAAAGACCTTTGCGTCTGTTTCTTTTAACTGATAACCCTCTACCGGCTGGTAGAAGTTTTCTCCGAAGTGCTCTAAGTAGTTGTAATCTTCAAAATCTACGACCCGGATCTGTGCAAGGATCTGCCCGCCCTGGGTGATATTACCCTTTGCGTCAATGGCAGTCTCCTTCATAGGATCCAGCTTGATGTGTTTTCCGTTTTTATCCAGGACGAAATCCCCGTCCTTGGTTACCAGGTCTCCATCTACATCCAGTGTAAAGGAGCCGTCTCTGGTATATTTGGTGGAGGTTACCCCTGCCTTATTGGTATATTCGATGGCAAAAAAGCCCTCGCCGCCGATAGCCAGATCAAAGACATTATCCGTGGCATGAAAGCCTCCCTGGGAATAATCGGTATAGCTCTCACCGATCTTGACACCCAGATTCATCTTTCCGACCCCTACACCGCGCCAGCCGTCGGTTGCGTCCTTGATACGGTACGCCAGTACATCCTTAAATGCCTGGTTGGTGGCGCCTTCCTTTTTAAAGCCCACCGTTGCGGAGTTCGCCATATTGTTGGACAGAATATCCATCCTGTTCTGCTGATGGCGCATACCCGTATATGCAGTGTAGAGACCTTTTACCATATTTTTCCTCCGTACTTATCCCTGCGTTAGATTTCTTCTCTGTATCCGGCAAGGAATTCCACGTACTTTCCGGTTCCGATGGCCACACAGGTCATGGGATCCTCTGCGGTCATGGTATTGATACCGGTCTTGGCGTGAACCAGATCCTCCAGTCCTGCCAGAAGGGAACCTCCACCCGTCAGTACGATTCCTCGATCCGCGATATCCGCTGCCAACTCAGGCGGCGTTTTCTCCAGCACACTGTGGATCGTATCAATGATCTGGCTGGTTGCTTCACGCAGTGCTTCTTCCATTTCTTCGCTGGTAACCTCCACGGTTCTGGGAAGTCCGGTTACCAGGTTTCTGCCCCTTACCTGGGCTACATCTACTTCTACGCTCTTGTAAGCGCTTCCGATCTTGATCTTCAGATCTTCTGCGGTACGCTCACCGATGAGAAGGTTGTGTTTCTTTCTCATATAACGCACGATGGCTTCGTCAAAATCATCTCCCGCGATCTTGATGGATGCACTGACTACGGTGCCTCCCAAAGAGATGACTGCGATATCAGAAGTACCACCGCCGATATCTACGATCATATTGCCGCAGGGCTTGCTGATATCAATACCTGCACCAATGGCTGCTGCAATGGGCTCCTCGATGATGGATACCTCTCTTGCACCTGCCTGATAGGTAGCATCCTCAACGGCCTTTTTCTCTACCTCGGTAACGCCACTGGGTACGCAAACTGCGATCCTGGGCTTACGGAAGGACTTTCTTCCCAGTGCCTTCTGGATGAAATACTTCATCATCTTCTCGGTTACGCTGTAGTCCGAGATAACGCCCTGTCTCAAGGGTCTTACTGCCACGATATTGCCGGGGGTTCTTCCCAGCATCAGTCTGGCGTCCTCACCGATGGCTTTGATCTTATTGGTGTCCCTGTCAAAAGCCACAACGCTGGGCTCCTTGAGCACAACACCTTTTCCTCTGATATAAACCAGGATACTCGCGGTACCCAGATCGATTCCGATATCTGTATATTGCATATTCATGCCCCTTTCCGCATTCTTTCGCTCTTGTCTTATCTACATCTGGACATACAGATAAATTATAACGCATAAGAGGCATATTTTCAAAGGATTTTTCGATTTCTTCCTTTGCCCAAAATCTTGTATCAAGACACAGGGACGCACCCATATTTTGGGTAATCCTTACCCAAATCAGATGCGTCCCTGCGTGATATACTGTTTTCGTTACCTCTTATATCGGCTCTTTTTTTCCAAAACCTTAGGCTTATTTTTTCCGTCCTTTTTTCGCCTTTTTACCCTCTGCGGCATCCTCTTTGTCCAGCATTTTCCGTATGTACTGTCCCGTATAGGACTGTTCCACCTGAGCAACCTGCTCCGGGGTTCCCGTGGCAACGATCTGGCCGCCCCGGTCTCCGCCTTCCGGACCGATATCGATGATGTAGTCGGCGGTTTTGATCACGTCCAGGTTGTGTTCGATGACGAGAACCGAGTTGCCGCCCTCTGCAAGGCGCTGGAGGATCTCCACCAGTTTTCTCACATCCTCAAAATGCAGTCCCGTGGTGGGCTCATCCAGAATATAGATGGTCTTTCCCGTGGAACGTCTGGACAACTCGGTAGCCAGCTTTACACGCTGGGCTTCACCACCGGATAGGGTAGTGGAGGGCTGACCTAACTTGATGTAGGAAAGGCCCACGTCATACATGGTCTGCACTTTTCTCTGGATCTTCGGCAGGTTGGCAAAAAAGGGAAGGGCCTCCTCCACCGTCATATCCAGCACATCAGCTATGCTTTTTCCCTTATACAGTACGTCCAAGGTTTCCCGATTGTAACGCTTGCCGCCGCAAACCTCGCAGGGCACATAGACATCCGGTAAAAAGTGCATCTCAATTTTAATGATACCGTCTCCGGAGCAGGCTTCGCAGCGTCCGCCCTTGACATTAAAAGAGAAACGTCCCTTTTTATAGCCCTTGGCCTTGGCATCCTGGGTGGATGCAAAGAGATCCCGGATATCGTCAAAGAGTCCCGTATAGGTGGCGGGATTGGATCTGGGGGTTCTGCCGATGGGGGACTGATCGATATCGATGACCTTGTCCAGCTGCTTGATGCCCTCAATGGTCTTATGCTTTCCGGGGATAGTCAGGGCTCGGTTCAGATCCCTTGCAAGGCGTTTATATACGATCTCGTTTACCAGTGAAGATTTTCCGGACCCGGATACGCCGGTGACGCAGGTCATGACACCCAGGGGAATCTCCACATCCACATTTTTCAGATTGTTCTCCGCAGCCCCCTTCACCTTCAGCCAGCCGCTGGGGGTCTTTCGCATCTTCGGCACCGGAATGCTCCGTCTGCCTGCCAGGTAATCTCCGGTAATAGACCCCGGGGTATTCATAATATCCTCTGCAGGTCCCTCGGCTACCACCTCGCCGCCTTCCGAGCCGGCACCCGGTCCGATATCCACGATCCAGTCAGCCTGGCGCATGGTATCCTCATCATGCTCCACCACGATTAATGTATTCCCCAGATCCCGAAGATCCTTTAAGGATTGCAACAGCTTATCATTGTCCCGCTGATGAAGTCCTATACTGGGCTCATCCAAAATGTAGCAAACTCCCACAAGACCGGAACCGATCTGCGTGGCAAGACGGATCCTCTGGGCCTCGCCACCGGAAAGGGTTCCCGTGGCTCTGGAAAGAGACAGGTATTCCAATCCCACATGATTCAAAAAGCTGACACGGCTTCGGATCTCCTTTAAAATCTGATGCCCGATCATCTCCTCCTGCTTTGTCAGGGGAATATCCTCCAAAAACCTACCCAGCTTTCCGATGGACATATTTGTAATCTCAAAGATATTTTTATCTGCCACCGTCACTGCCAGGGACTCTTTTTTCAGGCGCATGCCGCCGCATTCCTTGCAGGGGGTGATGGACATATACTTCTCGTACTCCGCCTTCTGGTTCTCCGAAAAAGTCTCCCGATACCGGCGTTCTTCATTTCGGATCAGGCCTTCAAAAGCCACGGGGTAAACGCCTTTCCCCCGCTGTCCCTCATAATACACCTGTACCTCTTCTCCGTCGGTTCCGTAGATGATAAGATCCCGGATCTTTTGGGGATAATCCTCAAAGGGAGTATCCAGGGAAAAATGATAGTGCTTTGCCAGAGCCTGCAGCACCGCATTGGTGAAGCTGGTGGATTTGTTGGCACTCTGCCAGCCGTTGCAAACGATGGCACCCTGGTTAATGGAAAGGCTCTGATCCGGGATCATGAGATCCGCGGAAAACTCCATCTTATACCCCAGGCCTGCGCAAACAGGACAGGCACCAAAGGGGTTGTTAAAGGAAAAACTCCTGGGTTCGATCTCCGTAATATTGATGCCGCAGTCCGGGCAGGAAAAGCTCTGGGAAAAGGTCATCTCTTCCCCGCCATCCACATCCACAAGAATGAGTCCCTCGGATAAGGACATGGCGTTTTCCAAAGAATCCGTCAGCCTTCTCTGGATCCCGTCCCGTACAATAAGACGATCCACAACGATCTCGATGTTGTGCTTGATGTTTTTCTCCATTTTGATCTCTTCGGAGAGTTCATACATGTTGCCGTCAACCCGGACACGGACATAGCCGCTTCTCTTGGCCCGCTCCAAAACCTTTTCATGCATACCCTTACGGCCTCTGACAATGGGCGCAAGGATCTGGATCTTGGTTCGCTCCTCCAGCTGCATAATAGCATCCACCATCTGATCTACGGTCTGCTTTTTAATGACCCTGCCGCAGCTGGGGCAATGGGGGGTTCCCACTCTGGCGTAGAGCAGTCTGAAATAATCGTAGATCTCCGTTACGGTTCCCACGGTGGAACGGGGATTGCGGTTGGTTGATTTCTGGTCGATGGAGATGGCGGGAGACAGTCCGTCGATCTTCTCCACATTGGGTTTTTCCATCTGGCCCAAAAACTGCCTTGCGTAGGAGGAAAGGGATTCCATATACCTGCGCTGTCCCTCGGCGTAAATGGTATCAAAGGCCAGGGAGGATTTTCCCGAACCGGATAATCCGGTGAGTACCACCAGCTTATTTCTGGGGATGGTAAGGTCAATGTTCTTCAGGTTGTGCTCCTTGGCACCCCGTATTCTGATCAGTTCCTTTTTGTCGTTCATTTCTGTTCTTCTTTCCTATCTATTTCTTAGTCTCACTCGATCTCATTCAATCCCGGGGTAAGTCACTCCCGCCAGATTGGTGTAGTTGTACAGATCATCCACAAAGGCACGCTCCGCATTTTCAAAGACTACCACATCCGGGTGTAAAGTTTCCACATAAAGTTGCAAATTCTCATAATTTTGTCTGCCGAAGGCATAGACGTCGTGATACTGCTGGCAAAATAGCTGCATATGAGTCTGCAGGAAGCTGTCTCCGAAAACCAGGATCTTCTGATCTGTGGCCGCCTCGTCGCAGATCAGGTGGGAGACAAAGGGCCCTTCGATATGCTCAATGGTATCGATAAAGCCTTCCTCCTGCACCAGGGCTTTTTTCTGCTTTTTCCGAAGGTCATATACCGGAACCTCCTCCGTCAGAGGAAGAGATAAAAACTCCAGCTTCGCCGTTTCCGTCTTCTTTTTGAAATGCTCCGAAAGGATGGGGGAAAGCTCCGTTTCTCCCCGCATCTGTGTTTCCTGTTTGATGATCTCCTCCTGCAAAAGGGAAAGAGCCAGCATCAGACCGTTTTCATTCCAGTGGGCACTGTCGCAGGTGCGGTTATAGATCCTGTTTTCATCCCTGGTGGCCGCTGCCCGAAATTTCTCTACGGGGATCACGTAGGCAACCTTCTTTTCCTCCAGCTTTCGGGACAGATTCTCCATAATGCTCTCCCGGCTCTCATCCACGTGGATATCATCGGGCATATATTCCGGATATACCGTTTTCTTATCCAGCCCTGCCAAAAACACGAAGGGAATGTTTTGCTGCTGCAGATACCGGTTACTGCGATCCAGGTAGGTCACCAGGTCATCGATAAGGGCTTCGTCCGTTGCCAGATGCTGGTACGCGGACAGGTACCCTTCGTCTGCCGGAAAGATCTCCTTGTCCTTGCCGTACATATGAAGCTTTTCCGCAAACTCTCCGAATACTGCATAGACGCTGTCCATGTAGATGCGCACTGCTTCCTCCCGAAAGGCCACCCGGTCCTCCACATAGTGTCCATACCACTCATTGTAGGAGCCGTCTGGATAAAAGCCGGGCCACATGGTCATCCTGCGATTCTCCGTTTGGGAATCGATAACCTCCGTGGTATCCAGTCGCAAAAAGGGATAAATCAGCATTCCCACAAAAACAAGGGCAAACAGAAGGTTGGTGATTCGCTTCCTTCTGAAGGCTTTATTCAATTCTGGTTTTGTGTTCTCTGTTTTCATACTCTTAATAGTTTAAAACCGGAAATAGATGAAGGGGTTATAGGTGCTGTTGATCATATAGATAAAGCAAACCGCCAGCAACAGCAAAAGCAGCAGCTTTTCCGCCAGATCCACACCATAAAGTAAGCCTTCACTAACTTTCTTGGCCTCTTCGCTTTTGCTATTTACTTTTTTGCCGTCTTCATTCTTGCTATCTTCACTTATGCCGCCTTTCGTTTCTTCATTTCCTCTACCATTCATTCTGTCTGCCAGTGGCTCTTTGATCCATCTGTCAAACACAAGGCTTACCAAAAGGCTGAGGATCAGATAAAAAATCCTCTGATTGGTCAGATAATGACGAAGGCCGAAGGCCGTAAAGGTTCCTGCCCGAAGACCGAAGAGCACCTTTAAGTAAGCAAAAAAGGGACCAATCTCCACAATGCGAAACAGAGTCCAGCCGATCATTACCACCACCATGGTGTAGATCCATCCCAGAGCCTTGGGAAGGTGTCTTTTTCCCAGGAGTCTCTCTGCTATCACAAACAGGCCGTGCCAGATTCCCCAAAACAGAAAGCCCCAGCCTGCACCATGCCAGATTCCGGTAGCCAAAAAAACGACAAAGAGGTTCAGATATACGTTACCTGTTCTGCTTCCTCCCAAAGGGATATACAGATAGTCCCGAAACCATCCCGACAGGGACATATGCCATCTGCGCCAAAATTCCCGAACAGAGGATGAGAGATAGGGCATATCGAAGTTTTCCTTAAAGGAGAATCCGAAAAGCTTTCCCAAGCCGATGGCCATATCGGAATAGGCGGAAAAATCCAGATAGATCTGCAGGGTATAGGCAAGGGTTCCCAGCCAGGCGGCAGGGGTGCTCATCACCGCATAATCTCCCTCCATGATAAGATCCGCCAAAGCTCCCATTTGGTTTGCCAGGATCACCTTTTTCGCCAGTCCCAAAATAAACCTGCGGGCTCCTTCATAAAACTTCTGAGTATCATGCACCCGCAAGGTCAGCTGCCTGCTTACGTCCGCATAACGCACAATGGGCCCGGCAATGAGCTGGGGAAACATAGAGATATACAGCGCCAGAGAAAAGGGATTCTTTTGGGGTGCCTCTCCCCGATACACATCAATGACGTAGCTCAACCCCTGAAAGGTATAAAAGGAAATCCCGATGGGCAGGGCAATCTGAATTACCGGGATCCCCTCGCTGATCCGGTGCAGATTCTCCGTTGCAAAGGTCAGATACTTAAATACAAACAGAATTCCCAGATTGGTTGCCAGGGCCAGACAAAGCAGAGGCTTTTTCTGTTTCATAGTTGCGATTCCCAATCCCAGCAGGTAATTGCAAAGGATGGAAGCCAGCATCACAAAAACAGCCTTGGGCTCTCCCCAGGCATAAAAAAACAGACTTGCGAGCAAAAGCACATAGTTCTTGCAAGCCTTCGGCACCAGGTAATATGCAATTATGGTGATGGGCAAAAATGCACAAAGAAAAATAACAGTAGAAAAAACCATAGTGCTCCTACTTTTCGTCTATTTCACGCAGATGCTTTCTCATCTCACTCATTTGGTCACGCAGCACTGCCGCTTCTTCGAAATTCAGCTCCGCCGCTGCCCTCTTCATGGCATTGGTTACCTTCTCGATCTCCCGGAGCAGCTCCGTGCGATTCATGGATTCGAAATCCTTTTCCATCTTCATTTCCTTGGGATCTACCTTCTTGGAAATGGCGATGAGATCCCGGATCTCCTTCTTAATGGAGGTGGGGGTGATATGATGGGCTTCATTGTAAGCCATCTGCAACTCTCTTCTTCTCTTAGTCTCATCGATGGCAGCCTGCATGGAATCCGTAATGGTATCCGCATACATGATAACATGGCCGTTTACATTACGGGCGGCACGCCCGATGGTCTGGATCAGAGAGGTATGGGAACGAAGAAAGCCCTCCTTGTCTGCATCCAGGATCGCCACCAAAGAGATCTCCGGAATGTCCAGACCCTCTCTCAGCAGGTTGATACCCACCAGCACATCAAACTCATCCATACGCATATTCCGGATGATCTCTGCCCGCTCCAGGGTATCGATATCGGAATGCAGATATTCCACACGGATCTCCGCTTCCTTCAAATACCTTGTCAGATCCTCCGCCATCCGTTTGGTAAGGGTTGTAATGAGCACCTTATTATGGGCGGCAGTTTCCTTTTTGATCTCTGCAATGAGATCATCGATCTGCCCTTCTACAGGGCGCACGAAGACCTCGGGATCTAAAAGTCCCGTAGGCCGGATGATCTGCTCTGCCCGCAGCAGCTCATGGTCGCTTTCATACTGGGCAGGAGTAGCGGACACAAACAAAAGCTGATCGATGCGCTCCTCAAATTCCCCAAAGTTCAGGGGTCTGTTATCCAGCGCCGAAGGAAGACGGAAGCCGTATTCCACCAGGGTTTCCTTTCTGGAACGGTCTCCATGGAACATGGCCCGGATCTGGGGAACCGTCATATGGGACTCGTCAATGATGATGAGAAAGTCCCCTTTGAAATAATCCAAAAGGGTCTGCTGGGGCTGCCCCGGCAATGTCCCGTTCATATGGCGGGAGTAATTCTCAATGCCGCTGCAAAATCCGGTTTCCATGAGCATCTCAATATCGAAGTTGGTGCGCTCTGAGATCCTCTGGGCCTCTAACAGCTTATCCTCACCCTTGAAGTATTTTACCTGCTGCTCCAGTTCTTTTTCAATTTCCTGACAGGCCCGGGTGATCTTTTCCCTGGGCACTACATAATGGGAGGCGGGAAAAACGGAGGCATGCTCCAACATAGCATGCACATTACCTGTGAGAGGATCCACCTCCGTGATCCGATCGATCTCATCCCCGAAAAACTCCACCCGGATGATAAAATCGCTTCCGGTGGCGGGATTGATCTCCAGCACGTCTCCCCGTACCCGGAAGGTACCCCGGTCCAGATCCAGATCGTTGCGGTCATACTGGATCTCAATGAGTTCCCGGATCACATCATCCCGGTCCTTGATCTGCCCGGGACGCAGGGAAACCATCATGTTCATATAATCGTCCGGACTACCGATGCCGTAGATGCAGGATACGGAAGAGATCACCACCACATCCCGGCGCTCTGCCAGGGAAGCCGTAGCAGACAGTCTGAGCCTGTCGATCTCGTCATTGATGGAGGAATCCTTTTCAATATAGGTATCCGTCTGGGGCACATAAGCCTCCGGCTGATAGTAATCATAGTAGGATACAAAATACTCCACCGCATTCTCCGGGAAGAATTCCTTGAACTCTCCGTAGAGCTGGGCCGCCAGAGTTTTATTGTGGGCGATGACCAAAGTCGGCTTGTTCAGCTGCTCAATGATGTTGGCCATGGTAAAGGTCTTACCGGATCCTGTAACGCCAAGCAGGGTCTCAAACTGGTTGCCCTGTTTGAAACCATCCACTAACTCTTTTATGGCCTCCGGCTGATCTCCGGTAGGTTGAAAGTCCGAATGAAGTTTGAAATCCATCTATGTAAAAGCTCCCTAACTGAATCATTCATCAAGTATGCAAAAGGATGCTACACCATAGTAGTGTACCATCCTTTTGGGATTCTGTCTATGCTTTTCAGAACATTTGTTCGCGCCTTATCCGGGAAGCATGAGATTCGTGTAAATGGTCTTCCCCAGCAGGAAAGACAGGTACTCTCCGGTTTCCATGAGGCTTCGATTGATGCCTCCCACCAGGATCCCAAACAGAAGCTTTCCGTAAAACAGCGGGAAAGAGGTATAGCCCTTTGCTTCGTAGGGAATTTCGTTTCTGGTATAGATCTCTGAAACCGGGCATTCCCTGCGATCTTTGGGAACTATAAAAAGGGCTCCGTCCTTTGACACGCATCTTAAGTTGATCATGGAGGGAATACTTTCCGGCCTTTCGGGGTCATATTCCACAGGCTTTTCAAAGAGATACAGGGCTGCATCGTGGAAGGCGGTTTCGGCGAAATGCCGGATCACGTTTTCCAGACCTTCCTCTCCGGATACCCCATGATTAACGGTGTTGATCATAAACTCAAAGTTCTTATTACGTCCGGACTGATATCCCTTTTCCCCCATGGCCTTTGCAAACGCCAGGGACATGAGAGCCTTATCCTTCATGTAGGAGAACAGTCTGTTGTTAAAGCCTATGGCATACATTCCGCGGAAGGTTTCATTCATGCTGCCCTGGAGCCTGCTGAGGCTTCGAAGGAACTTATTGGCATCCGTATAGCGCATGGCGCCGTTTTCAAAAAAGATGTCGATGAGACGGCTGATCCTGACAAACTGCTTTTCATCCATATATCTGTTTTTCACCGCCGTCATCATGCCGGAAAGGATCTCGTAAAAGAGCCTGCGAAAATCGATATCCGCCATATCCACCACTTCGTTGCCATAGCGGTAGAAGCAGTCATCGAAAAAGTTGTAAATGAAGGCGCGATCCACCTTCAAAATATCTCTTGTTGTGATCTCGTAGGTCTCATACTCAAAGGAATCCCGACCGAAAAGCCTGGTGGGAACCACCTGGGATTGCACATCCTTGCCGTCGATCTTTTCCAAAAGCAGCTCCAGTGCCTTTTGTCCCACGGTGATACCGTCGGTGCCGATGGAAGCCAGGGGCGGAACCAGCTGGGCTGCCATGGCCGCATTGTCAAAGCCGAATACCAGAATATCCTTTCCGGGCATTTTTCCGTTTGCCCGCATTACATCATAAAGCCCCACTGCAGCAGGGTCATTTACGCAAAAGATTGCCTGAACATCCGGGTTTCTTGCCAGCAGCTTTGCCGCTGCCTCGTGGGTATTGACGGACATATCGGTCTTTTCATACTGACTCTCCGAATAGCCAAGTCCTGCTTCTGCCAGGTAGTTGCAAAACACCCTTTTCCGCTTCCGAGCATCCGCATTGTCATCCCGGCCACCCAGCATGCAGATCCTGGTAAAGCCCTTGATCCGCACCAGAAAATCCAGAGCCTCCCGGATCCCCATTTCGTTATCGTAATTGACTGTCAGCTCATCCTCTTTTTCCGCAGCAATGAACACCTTGGGAACGTCTCCGAACAACCCCTCCTTTACCCCCAAAAGGTTGGGAAAGGTAAACAAAAGGCCGTCAAACCGACACATGGCATTCATACCGTAAATGGCATTAAACATCTTTCTATACAGATGCTCCGGATCCCTGTGATCGCCGTTGTTATACTGCCTGCCCGCTATCATGATCAGCCGAAGGTCCTTGCGCTTCTGGACAGAATGTACCACGCTGTGGGCGATGTCTTTTGCATAATCGGTAAAAGCGTCCTCCAGGATCAGACCGATGGTTTTGACTTTTTTATTTTCATATGCCATAACTGCTTCAACTCTCTTTATTTCTTAATCTTAAGCTCCGGAGACGGGATGGAGAAAAAGTACCCCTGGGAGTAGTCGATGCCGTATTCTTCCAGCTTATTCTGAATATCTCCGTTTTCCACAAACTCTGCCACGATCTTCACATCGTGTACGGACAATCTCTTCCAATCGGATACCAATGCCACCAGGTTCTCCGACTCCGGATCCTTGCAGCAGTTTTTCACAATGGAACCGTCGATCTTGATATAGTCTGAATGGATGCTTGCCAAATGCTGCAGGTTGGAATAGCCGCTTCCGAAATCATCAATGGAAACCAGGCCACCCAGCTTATGGATCCGATCCACAAAATCGATGAGCAGCTCATAATCATCCACATCCTCATTTTCCAGGATCTCGAACACGAAGTTCCCGGGATACTTGGCGGTAGCCAGAAATTCGTAGATATAATCCGTCATCTCCTTATTCTGGATATCACGCATACCCAGATTGATGCTCACGCTTCTGTCCGGATAATCCCGGAATTTTTCAAAGACCTTTCTCACCATGGTTTTGGAAAGCTCGTCATATAACAGGCCGAAGGTTCTTGCCACATCCAAAAAACTGCCGGGATAGTAGATCTCTCCGTTTTCATCCTCTAATCGGATCAGGGATTCATAATGATGGATCCCTTTTTTGTTATTGTCGTAAATGCCCTGGAAATAGGGGATCACCTTATCATGGGAAAGGGCATAGTTGATCACATTTACCATGTGATAACGCTCCCGGATGCTCTCCTCGTCGATCTCCTCCGGGGTACCGTCGCAAACATAGAACTGGATGTTTTTATGCATCATTTCCAAACGGGCAGAGGTGTAAACCGAGCCGATGGTATCCGCATCGGAACCGTTGATAATACAGAACACCGGAACGATGGCAATGAACTGCTCCGTGGTTTCAAAGAGCTTTCTCTGCAGCATCTTCATATCCTCGGAAAAGCCCTTGAGGGATACCATGAAGGAGGGCGCCGCAATAGCCACCTTCCATTTATCAATGCGGTACATGCGATAATCTTTTCCGGAAACAAAGGCCGCACATTTTGACAGAAAGCTCTTACAGGTGGCGTCGATCTTCTGCTCCGGGAACACGATGCCCATTCTGGAGGTGTCCAGCACGTCGATCATACATACCCGGTCATATCCCCCCAGCTTAATATCCATATGCAGGGCGGACTCATTGAGGATCCCGTCATCTTCGGTGTAAAGGAGCTTTAGCTCGCAGTTTCTGATAAAGTCCTTCAGGCTCGATGCTACGGCACTGCTTTTTGCATAATCACTTTCAATATCCATGAGGTAACCAAGTAGCCTGCTGTTATCCACTTCCAGGGCATTGGTATTGGAAAAGACATAAGGATTGTACTGCTGGAAGGCATCACTTTCTCCCACTGCAGCCACGGCAAAAGAACAGTTGGCATAGACATTCATATCATCGATGCGACCGATCTCTCCCTCTGTAATGCATCCGGAAATATTGGAGTTTTCATACACCGAAAGCTCCCATATCACGCTGTTGGGATACATTCTGGAACGATCCCTGCAGGTATAGCCAAATAAAGTTTCCGCCTTTTCAAAGGTCTCGATCCTGTTAAAGGCGCTGCGATTGTCCGCTATGATCTTCCGATCGTAAATAAATCCTCTTTTCAGTTTTTCCCCCACATCTACAAAGTGGTTGGCACGAAGCCCCTCCTCCGTGTAGCCGAACATAAAGGGCACATCCTTATGGCCTGAGTAAACCAGGGGGAACCTGAAGGCAAGCTCCGGATTCTTCTGTACCTCGTCTCCCACTCCTTCCCGGTATTTTGCAGGAGCGCTCACCCCGTCCAGTCCCAGCATGACATTATCCTTTGCGTCGGTGACCTCCAGTTCTTCTCCCACCACCTGTACACCGGTGATCATGGCACTGAAGGAATCAAGAGACCCGCCGCTGATGCTGGCTGCGATGACGCCGCTGTCAGACCAGCCTGTCTCATCAAAAATAAATCCTCTGTTTTCCGAATTGCTACCTACCAGAGTGGTTCCGCCTGCCACACCGCCGATCATGGACACGCCGGGCATGATCTGGTTGCTGGCATCCACCACCCTCTTGATCCCATGATAGCCTGTGGTAAAAAAGGTAAGCAAAAAACCCCTGTCGTCCTTTACTACTTTCTCTTTGATCTGCTTGCAAAGCTCCTCCGGTGATACGGGGTCTTCGGGAATATCGATCCTGACAGATGCAATACCCGCTTCCGCCATCTGGGTGACGGAGATCAGACACTGATCCGGATGGATCTTTCCCTCGTGGATAACGCCGGAGGTACTGGTTCCCAAAATGTGCGCTCCGGGAACCACGCCCTTAATGTAAGCCGCAAGCTCCACAGCTTCATCCATGGTATGGATGGCCGTATGGATACGGATCAGGATGTCTCCTTTCTCCCCATCGATCATCAGCTGCTTTAGGGTATCCGATAATCTGGTTTTAGAAATGTATTGCAGGTTCCATGTAAACATAGTTTCCTCTTTCCCCCTGTTTCAAAGATCAAACAGGCTCATCTGCTGATATCTGTCCGGTAAAGTCTGCATGTAGGAAAAGCATTCGCCCGGATCATACATCATCCCGTTTTCCCTGCATGTTTTTCGAAACAGTCCCATAAGCTCCCTTGCATTTGGACTGGGTACCTCATATGCATTCCCATACCGTTCCATATAGGTTTGCTTCAGCCCCGGAAAATGCTGATCCAGCGCTGCATAAAAATATTCCCTGTCTCCCTCCCGAAGGGTCATTCCCATATCAAAGCAGATAACCCCTTTGACACCTGTTTCGATACAGGCCTTCAGAATGGCTGAGATATTTTCTTTGGTATCATTGATAAAGGGCAAAATCGGCGTCAGCCACACCATAGTGGGGATCCCCCGTTTTTGCATCTCCTTCAGAACTTCGATTCGCCGCTTTGTGTTGCAGACATTGGGTTCTATAAGCTTGCAAAGTGCATCGTCGTAGGTAGTCAGAGTGATCTGCACCACGCACTTCGCCTTTTGGTGGATGGCTTCCAAAAGGTCTATATCCTCCAGGATCCGATCCGATTTGGTCTGGATGGCAAGACCGAAGCCATACTGCAGGATGATCTCCAGACACCTTCGTGTCAGTCGCAGCTCGGTTTCACAATGCATATAGGGATCGGACATGGATCCGGTTCCGATCATGCATGCCTTGCGTTTCGACCGAAGAGCCGCCTCCAACAACTGTGGAGCGTTTTGCTTTACCTCAATATCCTCAAAGGCATGGGTGAACTGATAGCACTTGCTTCTGCTGTCGCAATAGATACACCCATGGGTACAGCCCCGATAAAGGTTCATTCCGACACGTCCGCCGGTTCCTGTGAGGATTCCTTTTGCATCCACAAAGTGCATACGCTCTCTTTTCTCCCCTTTGCCTCTTATCTTCTGTCAGGATCCATACCGTGCTCTTTCTTAAAGCTGACCTTGTTTTCATACATCTGTTTATCCGCACGTTCGAATACCTGCTCTACGTCCTTATCCCCCGGTTGATATTCCGACATGCCCGAGGCTGCACAGTAGCGACGCCAGGGATCCAGATCCTTTCGCTGATACTGCTCTTCAAAGGTTTGCCGCATTTCCTGCAGCTTGGCCTGACGATCCTCGTAGTCCTCGCCTCGCAGGACGGCAACAAACTCATCGCCACCCACTCTGAATACGGGAGAATGCTTGTAAATGGAGCTGATGATATGACAGCATCCCTTCAGGTAATCATCTCCGGCTGCATGCCCGTATTCATCGTTGATCATTTTCAAAAAGTTCACATCGATCATAACGATGGCAAACTCACAACCTTCTCTGCCGATCTCCAGATCCAATTCTTCTGCTTTTTTCTTGTAGGCGATCTTGCTTCCTACACTGGTGAGGGAATCCCTGTAAACCTCTGCGCTGATCTGACCGATCTTCCGGCTCTTTTCCCTGACATCGCTTTCGGCTTTTTCCTTTTCCTGCTGAATAACGGTGATATCCTTCAGATAATCCAGAATTCTGGTCTGCATGGACCGGATCTCCTGATAGATGGCTTCGATCTCATCCCTGCTATTGATATCCAGATCGATGACGTGGGACGATTCGTAGCCCAGATCATCCGCGGGTGAAAACTTCATCATTTCTTTTGTGATGAGATTCAATGGGTTGATGATGTTGTTTCGGATCAAAACAATAACGCCACCGAGGATCAAGACCGTGATAGCAAGGGAGGCCAGCATGACGTTGATAAAGTTGGCCTGGCGCTCTGCCATGATATCTTCCATACCCACATCGCAGCCGATCTGTGCCGCCAGAGTTCCGTCACCGGTATAAACGGGTGCAAAGCCGGAACACAGCCAGCCCCAGTCTCCGTTGGAGATGGTTGGCTCTACTTCCTGAGAAAAGTCTCTGCCTAACAGCTCCGCTTCTCGGCTCTCTATATATCCTGTCATATAAATGGGATTTTCATTATCATCGATGAGATACATATCATACTCCGCATCCCGATCCCCGCAGCGTACGATATACAGATACTTGACATCCTTCATGTTTCTCAGATACAGGCTCATACGCTCCCGGATATCCACATAAGGTTCCCACATATCCCGGTCCCTCAAATAGTCTTCGATGAGCTGTTCATTGTCCTGTTTTTCCGCCTGCTCACGGAGTGCCTGAAATTCATCGGATGCTGCAACATCGGAAAGTTCCAGAAGGTAATCCGCATCCACCATGGACGCAAAATTCCTGGCAGTATCCAGCGTCAAGCCTTTGAAATATGCATCGATCCTTTTGGCATTGATGTAATTGGCCATCAGCGCCACTAAAATTGCAGCAAGGAAAACGGTAAGACCCACATAGAAATAGATTTTGATCCTGATAGATGACTTTTTGTTGTTAGTATCCATTTCTTAATCCTCAGCGAACGGGAATGAGTAAAACGATGTGCAAATACGTATAAATTATACCATTTTAAGGGTGTTTTGTCCAATAAAACAGGGGGGGGAGAATGCGGGCGGATTCGGCTCTTGGGAACTCTTCGAGACAGACCCAGCCGGCTATCGCTTCGCGCCGCCGGCGGATTCGGCTCTCGCCAGCTCTTCGAGACAGACCCAGCCGGCTATCGCTTCGCGCCGCCGGCGGATTCGGCTCTCGCCGAATAAATTCAAAAAAAGGAAAGCAC
>JAEEKV010000228.1 GCA_016282595.1 Lachnospiraceae bacterium | reverse complement strand
ATCTTTTTTGATACCGAAAAGCTCTGCAAGACAAATGAGAGAATGAACTAACCACGACCGACTACGTCGGACGGGGTTTCGTATGTCAGGCAAGCCTGACTGACACTGGCGTGTCCACAACGCCTCTATCCCATTGATGTCGGCATTTGACAGAGTACCATCGAAATGCCTATACAAACCACGTTTAATACTCCTACCGGAAAACCTGTAAGAAGAAATAAGACAAGATTTGCCATGATTTCAAAAGCTGCCGGAGCGTTAAAAGCTTCGGCAGTATTTGCGTATAGAAAGTGAAAAAATGCTTAAGGAGGAGATTAAAAATGCAGTTGGAAACATTACAAAAAGACATGATAGCAGCCATGAAAAATCATGACAAAGCAAGAAAAGATGCAATTTCATCAGTCATTCAGGCAGTGAAATTCGTGGCGATCAATGAAGGACACAGGGATGATATACAGGAGGATCTTGTAGACAGAGTGATCCTTAAAGAACTTAAGTCGGTTAAAGAGCAGATCGATACATGCCCTGCTGAAAGGACAGATCTTAAGGATGAATATCAGTTCAGATATGATGTCATCAGCGAATATGCTCCTAAGCTTATGGGTGCAGATGAGATTAAGGCAGTCATAACCGAGAAGTTTGCGGACCTTGTTGCATCAAAAAACAAGGGACAGATCATGAAGGCCGTTATGGGAGAGCTCAAGGGCAAGGCAGACGGAAAAGTGATCAATGAGGTTGTAACAAAGCTTTGTGAGTAAGGAATATTTAAAAACTGTCAGAAGAAAAACCAGCCGGAACATTTTTTCGACTGGTTTTGCATATATTATGATTCTTTAATGTAATGAAACAGCGATTCTTAAAGTGGAGATTGAAGGGTTTTTGGAAAAGAATATTTTCCCGAGATTGATAGTGGATCGTTTATGATGGAGAGAAACATTGATGGAAGATGAGCGTCAATTTATAAGAAAGAGATTTGCCGAGCTGGCGGATCAGTGTCTGACCGAGAGAAGATACCGCTATTCGGATTTCCTTTCCCTGTATGGACTGAGTATCTTTCATGAGATGGAGCAGGAATTATCATTTGCGGAACCTGAAGTGTTTGGAGGATGCGATGCCTGCGAGCGGTGCATGGTAAGGTTTGGATCAAAGGATTTATGCGGATACAGTCAGGAATACCCTATCAGCATTCTTGAAATACGCCCTGCCATGGCAAAATACGCAAGTAAGTTATCCCACAGAGATTTCCTTGGCTCTGTTATAGGTCTGGGGCTTGAGCGGGAGAAAATAGGGGATATCTTTGTAAAGGATAATGAAGCATGTATCTTTGTTCACGAAGGCGTTGCTGAGTACATCATCAGAAACCTTGAATATGTTGGCCGCACAAATGTAAGGGTTTCGGAGATATCTTCTGTTCCGGAAGGTTTAATGCCCATTTTGTCAGAAAAATCTATTCTTGTCAGCAGTAACAGAGTGGATGCCATAGTAGCAAAGCTTTATGGATTGTCGCGGGGTGAAGCGGCGGGACTTGTGAAAAATGGATGCGTATTCTTTGATGGGCGGATGATATCCAAAAGCACAGCTGCAATTATGCCCGGGCAGGTAGTATCTGTCAGGGGACACGGCAGATTTGTATTTGACGGGGAAGACGGCAGGACAAAAAAGGAAAAGATACACCTAAGCCTCAGAGTGTATCAGTAAGCCGGGTAAGGCAGTTGGGGCAGGTCATAAAGGAAGAGTACCTGAAAGATGGCATAAGACTTGATGCTTATGTGCCCTCGAGTATTGCGAAAGAATATGGTACCCGGCATCAACCATGTGGTATCATATAAGACAGTGATGATAAGTAATGCTGAAACGGAGGGATCATAAAAATATGCGCCAGATCATAACAGGACAGGTTTTACTGATCATATGCTGCATATTTTATCTCATATGGTGGTACTTTTAAAACGCCCGGTGTAAAACGAAAGGAAAGTTTATGGCAACGCAAGGTGAGTTTAAGGAAAAGACAAGGCATAAGCTAAAAGAACCCAGGCACTACCATGTCATCATGCTCAATGATGATTTTACAACCATGGAGTTTGTGGTGCAGATCCTGATGGATATCTTTCATAAGGATGCCCTTGCCGCAGAAACGATCATGCTGGGAGTCCATAAAAAAGGCAGAGCAGTTGTGGGGACATATTCCTACGACATAGCCGCGACTAAGGTAACAGAAGCTCTTGCGAGAGCAAAGGCAGAGGGTTTTCCCTTTCGCATGGTAATAGAGGAGGCGTAAATGAATCTTTCAAAGGAAGCAGCTGTGATATTTGACAGTGCAAGAAACTATGCGGCAAAGCATAGCTATGAGTATGTCATGCCGGAGATGCTTCTTCTTTCCATGTGTTCTGATACAACCTTTTCAGAGGCTTTTACGGAATGTGACGGAAACATCGAGCTTCTTGCATCTGATCTGGAAGGGTTTCTTAAAGAAACCTGCGAAAAGACAAAAGGTGAAAAACAGAAGTTTACTATCGATATGCAAAATGTCCTGGCTTTTAGCATCCACAGCGCGGAAAACAGCGGAGGCGGTGAGGTCTGTATGCGGCATTTTCTTCATGGGATCTGGCAGCTTGAAGAAAGCTATGCCGTTTATTTTATGGAAAAACAGGATGTCAGCGAAGAAGAGCTTTTGAGGGAAATCGCCTTTATCGAAGATGAAGCACAGGAGGAATTTGAGGAAGAAGATATACAAGGCTTTGCAGGGATCGCAAGAGGGGAAAGTGAGCCTTCAGGGCGTAAGAGTTGGCAGTCTTATGCACCGTGCATGAATAAGACTGTAAATGACGTAAACCCTCTTATCGGAAGGGAAGATGAGCTTGAGCGTACAATTCAGATATTGTGCAGGAAAGATAAGAATAATCCCCTTCACATAGGGGAACCCGGCGTCGGCAAGACAGCCCTTACATACGGCCTTGTCAGAAGGATCAATGAGGGAAAGGTCCCTGATGCGTTAAAGAAAAGTAAGGTATTTGCCCTTGATCTCGGAGGACTGATAGCTGGAACACAGTACCGCGGGGATTTCGAAAAACGTTTAAAGAAAGTAATGGACGGACTTGAGAAGGAAGAAAGCCCGATCCTGTACCTTGATGAGATCCATAACATTGCCGGAGCAGGCAGGGTGGAAGGAAGCTCTATGGATGCCGGAAACATGTTAAAGAAATACTTATCCGGCGGACATATCCGCTTTATCGGTGCAACCACTTTTGAAGAGTATAAGAAGCATTTTGAAAAGAACAAAAGTCTTGTTAGAAGATTCCAGAATGTGGAGATCGCAGAACCGAGTGAAGAGGAAACAGTAAAGATCCTGGAAGGCCTGGCGCCGTCCTATGAGGCTTTTCATGGGGTGCGGTATGATGAAGGCGTTCTGGCATATGCCGTATCCATGAGCAAAAAGCATATCAATGAGCGTTTTCTGCCGGACAAAGCCATTGACCTGATAGATGAGGCAGGGGCGTACAGAAAACTTCATCCCGAAGGAGACGGGGAGCAGGTTGTGGATAAAGATGTAGTTGCAAAGGTCCTGACAAAGATCTGCCGAATTCCCGTTGAAACGGTGGATTCTGAAAAGACGGAGGCACTTGCGGATCTTGAAAAGCGCATTAAGGAAAAGGTATTCGGTCAGGACGAAGCGGTATCCCAGGTTGTAAATGCCATCAAATTCTCAAGGGCAGGTCTTTTGGAGGAGGGAAAACCGCTGGCAAGTCTTTTGTTTGTAGGACCGACAGGTGTCGGAAAGACGGAGGTGGCAAGGGTGCTTGCGCAGGAGCTTGGCTCTAAGCTTGTACGCTTTGACATGAGCGAATATGCGGAAAAACATGCCGTTGCCAAGCTGATCGGTGCTCCTGCCGGTTACGTGGGCTATGAAGAAGGCGGTCTTTTAACGGAAGAGGTACGCAAAAACCCTTCAGCCGTGCTCCTTCTTGATGAGATCGAAAAATCACACAGTGACATCTATAACATCCTTCTTCAGGTAATGGATTACGCAACCCTGACGGATAACCAGGGAAGAAAAGCGGATTTCAGAAATGTAGTCATCATCATGACTTCCAATGCCGGAGCAAGCCGCCTGGGAAAACCGGGAATCGGTTTTACATCTCAAAATGCAGACAGAGGAGTACTGACAGAAGAGATCAAGCGGACCTTCCAGCCGGAATTCAGGAACCGCTTGAATAAGATCGTCTACTTTAACGGCATGGACGATGAAATGGGAGAGAGGGTAATAGATAAAAAGCTTGGGGAGCTTGCAGCTTTGCTTGATAAGAAGGGGATCGCATTTAAGGCAGATAAGAAAGCAAAGAATGAGATCAAAAAGCGGGGGATCAGTGCCGAATTCGGAGCCCGTGAAGTGGACCGCGTGATCCGGAACGATATAAAACCTTTGTTTGTGGATGAGATCCTTTTCGGAAAACTATCAGGAGGCGGAAAAGTAACCCTGACAGCAGGGGAAGACGGCTTTTTGGTTTTAACATCAAAGTAAGGATCTGTATGTCTGTGTTTTATCTGAACGAAAACGAAATATCTTTTCCTGACCCTTCGCTTGCAGACAAAAACGGACTGCTTGCGATAGGCGGAGATCTGTCTGTAAAGAGGCTTCTACTGGCATATACGCACGGGATTTTTCCCTGGTACACCGAGGGAGAGCCAATCCTCTGGTGGTGCCCGAAGGAAAGATGGGTCATTTATCCGGAAGATATCCATTTATCCCATTCCATGAGAAAATACTTTAAAAAACATGAGACCAGAATCGTTCTTAACAGGGATTTTGCTGATACGATACACAGATGCCGTACAAAGAGAGAAGAAAAAGACGGTACGTGGATCACGGATGAGATGGAGCAGGCCTATCTGGAGCTCCATAAAGCCGGTTTTGCCGTATCCGTTGAAAGTTATATAGATGATAAGAGAGCAGGCGGTCTTTATGGTGTATGTATCGGTAAATGTTTTTTTGGGGAGAGCATGTATACGGATATAGAAAACGGATCCAAGGTTGCCCTGATACTGCTATCATTGCTTTTGGCAAAGAAGGGTTTCGGGATGATCGACTGCCAGTTGCATACAGATCATCTTGAAAGCATGGGTGCCGTTATGATAAGCAGACAGGAATACCAGAACATCATAGATGGGTATTGCAGGGGATAACAGGATGGAAAAAGAAAAGTATATACTCATAAGCATCATATCTTCAGATGAGCAGGAAATAATAGCAAGCCTTGACGAGTTGGCAAGGCTTATTGATACGGCCGGCGGAATGGAATGCGGACGTATCATGCAAAGGCTTCCTCATCCCGATCCAAAGTATTACCTTGGAAGCGGTAAGATCGAGGAGCTGAGGCTTGAAATAGAGATGAAGGATGCCGATGGGGTGGTATGCGACGATGAGCTGTCACCTGTGCAAATGTATACGCTGACAAAAGAGCTGGGCGTTAAGGTGATAGATCGGACAATAGTGATCCTCGACATTTTTGCTGCCCACGCAAGTACGAAGGAAGGGAAGATACAGGTTGAGCTGGCGCAGCTTAAATACAGAGCGTCGCATGTTTCAGGTCTTGGGAAAATGCTTTCAAGGCAGGGCGGCGGCATTGGTACAAGGGGCCCGGGTGAGACAAAGCTTGAATCAGACAGGCGGATGATCAGGCACCGGATGGGACAGCTTTCCAGACAGATACGTGAAATGGAATCAGTAAGGCAGACAGGAAGAAAAAAGCGCATCCGGAATCTTGCTACGGTTATAGCAATCGTCGGTTATACAAATGCAGGAAAATCAACTCTGCTGAATGCCCTTACCGGGGCAGGTGTGCTGGCTGAGGATAAGCTTTTTGCAACCCTTGATCCCACAACAAGGGCATTGGATCTTCCGGAAGGGATGCAGGTGCTTTTAACGGATACCGTCGGATTCATACATAAGCTCCCGCATCAGCTGATCGAGGCATTCCACAGCACGCTGGAAGAAGCGCAGTATGCCGATATCATTCTTCATGTGATCGATGCATCCGATACGGACTGGGAGCTGCACAGGAAGGTGGTATATGACACCCTTTCAGAACTTGGCATTACCGGAAAGCCGGTCATAACGGCTTTTAACAAGACTGATCTTGCAACAGAAGAAATACTGAGAGATACGGCTGCGTCAAAACAGGTTACGATCAGTGCGAAAAACAAATATGGGCTGGATGAACTTATAACGGCTATATCAGATACCATAAAAGACATGCAGACACTTATTAAGATGCTGATCCCATATCAGGAGACCGCATTTGTGGGCAGGGTAAGGCAGATGGGGCAGGTCATAAAGGAAGAGTATCTGGAAGAAGGCATAAGACTTGAAGCTTATGTTCCGCCAAGCATTGCGAAGGAATATGGTACTTGGCACAGAAACTTTTCTTGACTGGTACAGTCGACTTTTGCACTTTTTCAGATATCCGGATCATCCCTAATATTATCCGCGCATTCTTTGAGGATCTTTTTAGGATCGGCGCCATATATATCAAGCCCGATAGCCCTTATCAGTTTTACATCTTTAATCCCATAGAAATTCTCAGAAAGCGCTTTTACATATCCAAAGCCATATTCATCCGGGACAAACATCCCTCCGGCCGTTGTAACATAGTAGAGCTTTTCTGCCTGACAAAGTCCTTCAGGGTATCCTTCCGGCGTATATCTGAATGTTATCCCCAATACATTGATCTGTTCGAAATACTGCTTTAGGCAGGCAGGAAAGGACAGGTCATAATACGGAGCTGCAATGATGATCTTATCTGCCGCTGCAAACTGGCTTGCCAGGTTGAAGATGGAATCATTAAAGGCGTTGATGCTGATCAGGTGATCCCTTTTTTTCAGAAAAGCCTCATCTGTCACAGGAAAATCATATTCGATTAACCGGATCTCTTCAAAAGGCTCGTCCAATTTTCCTAACAGTATATTCGCGAGCATGATCGTTCTGGAATCACTTCTAGCGCATGCATT
>JAEEKV010000227.1 GCA_016282595.1 Lachnospiraceae bacterium | reverse complement strand
TAAAAGAGAACGAGATGGTTAAGATGCTTTCTCACAACGGCGGAATCTTCGCAGTTGAGCCTCCTTTGTTCGTAGAACTTGAGATCACGGAGACCGAGCCGGGATTCAAGGGTGATACTGCAACAGGTGCTACCAAGCCCGCAACGGTTGAGACCGGTGCTACGGTTCAGGTTCCTCTTTTTGTAAATCAGGGTGATGTGATCAAGATCGACACCAGAACAGGTGAGTATCTTTCCAGAGTTTGATCCGATTCCTACTATCGCTTATCCAAAAGACAACAGATTTATCTGTTGTCTTTTTTATTATTCAAAAACAGGAAAGCGAGGAATAGGATGAATAAACAGGAATTTAGGGATCAAATAAAAACGACACTTATAGAAAGACTCGGCGGGGACGTGACCCTGGAGGATACCAACGTCCTGAAGAACAACGGTGTATCCTACGAGGGTATTACCATCCACAAGAAAGGGGAGAGGGTTTCACCTAATATCTATTTGGAAACCTTTTATGAGAGGTATCGGTTAGGGGAGCCGCTTACGAAGCTGTGTGATGAGATCTGCGATTTTCTGGAAAACGAGACCTTCAGTGCAGGATGTATAGCGGAGGATTTTGTTCACTTTGAAAAAATGAAGGACCGGATCTTTTATAAGCTGATCAATTTTGAAAAAAACGAAAAGCTGCTGCAGGAGGTACCTTATGAGCGTTTCATGGATCTGGCAAAGGTGTATTACTATCTTCTGCCGGAAAATGAAGAGGGCATGATCGCGTCAGTGCTGATCTATAACACCCACCTGCAAATTTGGAATAAGGATGCAGATCAGATCAGACAGCTGGCAGATCAGAATACGCCCGGGCTTTTACCCCCTGCCATTGTCGGAATGAAGGAGCTGATCAATGAAATGGCCAAAAGGCTCCGGCTTCCCGGTATCGCGGAAGAAGATTTCCCCATGTATGTGTTGTCAAATGAGCAAAGGGTGAACGGAGCGGCAACCCTGGCTTATCCGGGAGTGCTACGTCACTTTGCCGAAACCATGCAAAAGAATCTGTATGTGATCCCCAGCAGCATTCATGAGCTGATTTTGGTACCGGAGTATGGGGACATGCAGGATTTGAGCAATTTTGTCAGGCAGGTGAACAGAAAGGAATTGGATCCCAAGGATGTACTGGCAGACCATGTATATTTTTATGATCTGAAGGAGGATCAGCTGTTGGCGATTCCGTAATGACTTTTTTCTGAAGATGTGCTATAATCTTATGGATTATTGTTCATTATGGAGCTTGGATTATGGGGACAAAGAGAGAAAGCAAATACAATACCATCGATTATACATCGGATGAAGCATATGATGAGATCCTGAGACAGTGGCAGAGCAGCGTTTTTCGCAATATCATGGTTGTGATCATACTGACCTTCTTGATCGAGATCATTTTTATGATCATACTGGATCTCAACGGACAGATCAGCGTACCGATCCCGCAGTACATTCCCAGATATATTATCAGGCCGCTGGCCATCAATGTGATCGCATATATTGCGGGATTGGTCCTGAGTAAAAAGGTGACAACCGGACTGCAGTGGAAGGAAATGATTCCGCTGTTTTTGCTGCTGGTGGTACTGGCCAACCTGATGATCGTACATTATGTCTTTACGGCGCTCTATGCCACCATCGTAATCCCTGTGTATCTTTCCGTAATCTATGGGGATCTGAAGGTGACAAAGAGGATTTTTCTGATCGTGCAGCCTGTCTATGTTTTCAATGTGATGTGCATCCTGCTGACTCCCTTTAAAAATCTGCCGGAGAACTTCTGGTATGATGTGATCGTAGCTTATGTAATGATCCCGCTGTCTTACATCATCGTCCGCCATGTGGTGGAATATGAGAATAAAAAAGAGCAGCTCATCGCAGCACAGGATAAGGAAAACGACGAGCTGAGAGAGCGCATGCTTTACGACGGACTGACGGAAATCTACAACCATACAGGTCTGTTTAACTATCTGGATAAAAAGATTACCCAGTGGAAGCCGGGGGATCAGCTGCATATGGCAGTTTTGGATATTGACTGGTTTAAGCATGTTAATGATGATTTCGGTCATGAGTCCGGTAACCTGGTGCTGAAGGGCTTAAGCCGCCTGATGCGGGAGATTGCTTCGGATCAGGTGCTGGTAGCAAGATACGGCGGTGAGGAGTTTTCCATTGTCTTTTCCGACATGAGCATGGATGAAGCTATGAAGATACTGAAAAAGCTGCATGCCAGCTTTGCTGCCCAGTCCTATGTGGGAATTGACCGCGTGATCACCTTCAGTGCGGGAATTGCCACCTATGAATCGGGGATGAAGGATCGAAAATTCTTTGAAAAAGCGGACCAGGCTCTGTATCGTGCCAAAAACGAAGGACGTAACAGGATCGTGATCGCAGACTGAGAAAAAAGGATGCCGTTATGACGGAAGAAACGAAGCAAAAACCGAAACGACTGCATCCGGCGGGGATTATTCTATGGGGAATGAATATCCTCGCTTTTTTTCGTATGCCAAAAAGGATCATCGAAGCCCACTTTGCCGTTAATACTCTGGCGTGGAAGGCTTATCTAAACAAGCTCTCTCATATTCCTTTTATTGAGGATCAAAATTCCATGGGGGAGTTTTCCTATGGGCGGGAGAGAAGATGGCTGACCAACAAGCTCCTTGGAGGCAGAAGCCTATGTGCAAAAGAGAACGCCTGCGAGGTGATCGCAGTTTATAATGCCGAGCTGGCGCTGGCGGGACCTGATAAGAAGCCGGATTTTTCCCACTTGCTTCGGGAGTTTGAGAAAAAGGGGATTTCCTTTTGGGGGTATTTCGGAACCTCCTTTACAGCCCTGGTTTCCTATTTTAAACGATCTCCCTACGAGATGCTGGTGTACCGGGGAAAGCAGATTACGAGAGAAGCCCTGCAAAATGCCAGGGAAGAAGGATTTTCCGCTTGCGTCATGATGGCGGAGAATAAAGCAGGAGAATTAAAGGAGATGGTGCATACGATATGTATCACCGGTCCTTTGGGCTTGGGGGCATCTTCGGATGCTGCCGGATCTTTGGAGTTGCCCGGATCATCAGAGACAAAAGAGAGCGAAAAAGTCTGGACAGCTCACAATGACTATGAAGGCTCCAGACAATATGCTACTCTGGAAGATGCGGTTTTCGGATACCACAAGGGACAGGGAAGAGCCCTGGGAGTTATTTTGCTGAAGGCTAATAAATAAACCTCTGCAGCTTATATGAAGCAGTGCAGAGGTTTATTATTTTTCCTATGATGACTTATTGCTAATATCAGAATACGAAGATGTAATACATATATCCGATCAGATATTAATATCCTCTCTCTGATTATACAACTTCAGGATCTTCTGGATCTTCTCCGTAGGGGTCAGAACCCGATCCATGGAGATGTCGTGATTCATAAAGTCGATGATGTTGGCAAGGAACTTACTCATATCCGCCTCTACAAAGTAGGGTCTGTCATAGATCTCAGGCGGAAGGTAGGTTAAGTTGGTGCAGATCACCCGATCGAAGTAGCACTTTTCGTAAGCCTCGTCAAACTTTTTCAGGCCCTCGGTAAAGAGGCCGAAGGTACTCAGGATAAAGACGCGGCCACAGTTCATTTCCTTCAGCTGTCTGGCGGTATCGATCATACTGCCGCCGGAAGCGATCATATCGTCAATGATGATCACATCTTTTCCGTCGATGTTATCTCCCAAAAACTCATGAGCCACAATGGGGTTTTTGCCGTTTACAATGCGGCTGTAATCACGCCTCTTGTAAAACATACCCGTATCCACACCAAGAACGGAAGAAAAATACACGGCCCGGTCCAAAGCGCCTTCGTCGGGACTGATGACAACGATGTGCTTTTTATCGATGATCAGATCCTTATCATAATGAAGAAGAGAGCGGATGAACTGATAGGGCGGTGTGAAGTTATCAAAGCCGTTCAGCGGAGTAGCATTGGCAACTCTGGGATCGTGGGCGTCAAAGGTGATGAAGTTGGTTACGCCCATATTGGCAAGCTCTGTCAATGCATAGGCGCAGTCCAAAGATTCCCGGCCTGTACGTCTGTGCTGTCTTCCTTCATAAAGGAAGGGCATGATGACGTTGATGCGGTGGGCCTTTCCTGCAATGGCGGCGATCATACGCTTTAAATCCTGGAAATGATCATCCGGAGAGCAGTGATGCATGAAACCATTGGCCCGATAGGTCAGGGAGTGGTTGCAAACATCTACCATAATAAAGACGTCTTTTCCGCGGATGGATTCGCTGATGATGCCTTTTCCTTCCCCGGATCCGAAACGGGGGCAGCAGGCCTTTACAATATAGTTATCTTCGGAATAGCCTTGAAAAGCAGGATCCTCAGTGATGCTGGACTGCTGATTTTTCCGAAATTCCGACAGATAGCGATTGACGTTTTTCCCAAGCTTCTCGCTGGACTCTAAAACCAGGAGCTTTAAGGGAGCAACGGGGATGGTTGATTCCAGTTGTACCAGATTCGGCATAGTATTCTCCTTTATACCTTTAGGGCATTTATACCCTTTAGGGCATTTAAACCCATTTACGCTCTTTTTGACGTCTGTAATCTTACCATAAGACGGGCCTGTGGGCAATATAAAACTCTTTGTTAAGTTTTCTACAAAATGCTTTGACACTAGATGTGGTATGTCATATAATGATGGGAGCACCATATATTATAAGAGATGCACGGAGACCAGAGCTATGAATAAGAAGATACAGGAGCCGGAAGAAAAGGAGATATCAAAAGCAGTCATCGGAAGACTGCCCCGGTATTTCAGATATCTGGCGGAGCTGAAGGATGAAGGCGTGGAGCGGATTTCCTCCATGGAGCTGTCGCAGCTGATGCAGGTGACAGCCTCACAGATCCGGCAGGACTTTAATAATTTCGGCGGGTTCGGACAGCAGGGATACGGCTACAACGTGGCCTATCTGTACGGAGAGATCGGAAAGCTTCTGGGACTTGACGAGACCCACAGACTCATTGTGATCGGTGCTGGAAATCTGGGACAGGCCCTGGCAAACTATGCGAATTTCGAAAGCCGCGGTTTTCTTATCAAGGGACTGTTCGATACCAGGAAGGAGATCCTTGGGAAAAAGGTTCGAGGCATTGAGATCATGCCCATGGAGCAGCTGGAGACCTTTATCGCCGGCAATGATATCGACATCGCAGTACTGACCATTCCCAAGACCGAAGCCCTTGCAGTGAGCAAGAGACTTGCTGACTGCGGCATCCGCGGGATCTGGAATTTTGCCCACATCGACCTGGATCTTCCGAAATCCGTGAAGGTAGAAGACGTACATTTGTCTGACAGTCTTATGAAGCTGTCCTATGCAATGAAAAGGGAGGGATAAGCTGTGGCGAGAACAGATGAGGTTTATATTCCGGCACTGGAAGGGAAAAATATCCCCATCCTGACGCTGGACAACAAATGGCACAGGCTCTTTACCCAGAACGAGATGAGCAAGGAGATCCTGGATCAGTCGGAGGTTTTGAATGAGCTGCTGAAAAAACAGGGCAAGCTCAGCAACGATATTAAGGATTATAAGCGCCTGAAGCAAAAACTCATGAATGAGATCGTTTCCCTCATGGGCGAGGACAATCAGGCCAAGGATGCCGACGCACAGAAGAAGCAGGATGAGAACAAAAAGCTCATTGAGGAATGCAACGATAAGATCGATAACACCCAGGAAGATCTTCTGGATATGGAAACGGAGATCTACCGGGAAAATAAAAAGCTCATGCTCATGTCCATGGATGTGTGCTATCAGGTGATCAGGGAGAATACCGAGGACATCGCGCAGATCGAGGAATGGATCAACGATATGCGGATCGAGCTGAAAAAGAACGTGGTCCGCAAGCAGGAAAAGGAAATGTACAACGAAGAGCTGTACACCTACATGCACGATATCTTCGGGCCTGAGGTCATCGAGATCTTCGATATGAAATACAACCCGGATGACAATCCGATGAAGCGCAATGGAAAGCAGTTGTTTAACCACGAGAGCAAGCCGGAGGAGTAAGCCTTGAGGGAGAGGATCGTAACACAATCTCAAATGCGTGCTCTGGAAAAAAGGATCATGGAAGAGGTAGGGCTGGAAAGTCCTATCTTAATGGAGCGTGCGGCTATGGCGGCCCTTGCCGAGATCGAAGCCCTTGGCATAGAGCAGAAAACAGCCATGGTATTTTGCGGCCCGGGTAATAACGGCGGAGACGGACTTGCCCTTGCCAGAATGCTTGCGGAAAAGGGCTGGGAGTGCGCCTGCTTTCTTTTGGCTGATCCGGAAAAGTGCTCCGAGGAAAATAAAAGACAGCAGGGTGTGATAAAGAAGCTCTTCGGGGATTCCTTTATCAAGAGCTGGCCCCCGGTAGCCGGGCAGCAGGCAGCGGTCTTTGCAGATGCTCTCTTTGGCATCGGACAAAACAGAGGTCTGTCGGGAATTTACCGGGAAGCGGTAGAGTATATAAACGCAGCAAAGGGTTATAAGGTAGCCCTGGATATCCCCACCGGCATTCATGCGGATACGGGCATTGCCCTGGCAGATGAAAAGGGGGAGTCCATCTATGTGAAGGCGGATCTTACCATCACCTTTGGCTGTCGAAAGAGCGGCCTTATGCTGGCACGGGGAAAAGCGGCAGCGGGCAGGATTGCAGTAGATTCCTGCGGCATCGCCTATCCGGATACTACGGACCCGGCAGCAGTAGAGGGGG
>JAEEKV010000027.1 GCA_016282595.1 Lachnospiraceae bacterium | reverse complement strand
GATGGTAAAAGGATACTCCATGCCTCCCTTTATAATGGTGAACGTCTCGCCAAGGGATAGTCCCTTTGAGATCTTAAAGGCAACCGGCAGCCAGAGCGGATGCTCTGCCGCCGCCAGTTCTTCATCCGAAAGAGATTCCGTTTTCACAAAGTTCTCGATCCTGCGCTCCGTGCGTTCCGTCGCAAACAGGAAGTTGTAAGAAACCTCTTTTCCCGCCGCATCGCGGACATCGGTAACGTATGCAGAAATGAAGGGATTTACTGTGAGTCTTTCGTTGTCATACTCCGATTCCAGGATCCGGCGAAACTCATCATGATACTGGTCCGCCTTAAACAAAACCATGGTATTGACACTGCCGGACCTTTCAAAACTTTCGTTAAATGCCTTGCTGATCTTGGATCCGTTTGCGAAAAAAGCGGACAGCATGCATACCGTTACCATGGTAAGAAAGGCGATGGCAATTCCCTCACGCTTATTCTTTTTCAGATTAAAGACAGATAATCTTAAAATGTTCATGCTTACCACCCCATCTCTTCCAGAAATGCCGTCAGCTTGTTTCTGCGCTCTTTTTCATCATCCTGTCCGTAAGGAGCCATTACGTGATCACCGACGATGCCGCCATCCCGAAGATACAAAACCCTGGTACCGCGGAGCGCGGTCTTTAGGTCATGCGTCACGAGGACGATGCTCTGTCCTTTTTTATGAAGCTCCGTGATCACATTCAAAACCTCAACACCGGAAGCGGAATTGAGCTGTCCTGTGGGTTCGTCCGCAAACAGGACCTTCGGATCATTGATCACGGCCCTTACAATGCCCACCCGCTGTGCCTCCCCGCCGGAAAGCTGATTGGGATACTTTTGAAAATCCTCCTCATTAAGGCCTGTCTTTTTCAAAAGCTCCTTTGCCTTATTGACAAGTGCGGGAGAGTTCTTTTGTGCGATGAGCGCACCCGTGAGCACGTTGTCAAGAACGGTCTGGTTTTCAAGCAGGTAAATGCTCTGGAACACAAACCCGCAGTTTTTACGGCGAAAGATCGCCAGTTCATCATTGGAATAATCCTGGATCTCGGTGTCTGAGAAGAGCACCTTGCCCATGCTGGGCTTGTCCATGCCGGATAAGGCGTAAAGCAGAGTAGATTTGCCGGATCCCGAAGCGCCCATGATCACGGTAAAGTCACCTTCCCGGATCTCAAGGTCGAGATTCTTGATCACATGCTGCTGCACGCCCCCGTTGGAAAAAGATTTGCAGAGTTTTTCGGTTTTTAAAATAATGGAAGCCATCTATGATACATCCTTTCGCTTAGCTTATTTTCCATGCTACGGTTGTATTATAAATGGCTTTCGCTCTGACTTCTTTGTCAGTGTATTATTAAATTCTTATCAGTTTCTTAACCCATCAGCAAAGAGGGATCATCAATGTGATCTTCAGTCCCTTGTCCCGGCTTTCGGCAAGCAGCTCACCATCCATCTTTTCCATGAGCATCTTTGCGATGTAAAGGCCAAGGCCGCTGCCGTCCTCCTTACTGTCTGTCCACTGCTTTCCGCGATAAAACTTATTGGTGATCAGGTTGATCTCATCCCCCGGTACACCGGGTCCGAAATCCCTTATGTTCATTTCCAGATATTCATCCACAACCCTGTAAGAGACTTCGATCTTCGTATTAGCATATTTATAGGAGTTGGATACAATATTGCCGATCACCTGACTCAAGCGCTTTACATCCACGCGGATCAGCACTTCCGGCGGCTGCTTTGCCGTGACAAGCCCGCGGTCATCGTATTTACGAAGGATCCCGGCAAGCACCCCGGCGCTTTCCTCCGTGCAGCTTACCTTCAGCTCATCAAGATCCGCCATTGCCGAGGAAAACAGATCGCTGACCAGTGCATCGATCTCACCGGCCTTCTGATAGATCCCGTCCACCTTTTCCGAAAGGTCTGAAACGTGGGACTCTTTTTCCATGCCTGCCGCAAGTCTTGCCTTTAAAAGCTCGCAGGTCACCTTGATGCCCGTGACCGGCGTTTTCAGATCATGGCTCAGGGAAGCGACCAGTTCCCGTTCCCGCCGCTGCAGCTCCACCTCTCTTTGCCTGGAAGCACGAAGCTCCTCCCGCATGATGTCAAAGCTTTCGGTAAAGGCCCCGAAGAGGTTATTTTTGTCCATAAGGAGCGGCTGATCAAGTTTTCCCTCCGCCACATATCCGGCAAACTCCTCCATTTTTCGAAAGGGTCCCACCATGTTCTTTTGGATATAAAAGCCGAACCAGACGGCAAGGAGCGTAAGAAGCAGTCCGAATACGACAAGGCCTGCCAGAATTCGAAGCCTTATCCTTTGCCACAATGAAATGGCATCGTTTTGGAGGATCACGAAGCCTGCCAGTCTTCCGTCCACGCTCACATGGGCATACAGGCTTCCCCGCTTTATGGCAGATGAAATGGTCACTTCCCCTTCGTTTTCGGGATCGGAGGCATATAACAAATGATCCGTCGTATCAAGTACCACGAAGCTTACCCCGTAGTCCTTTTCCGAAAGCCTTGTCAGGTCATTCCAGCACTTTTGGGCATCTCCCCTGACGGTATTCAGTTTCAGAATATCCTCATCCCTTCCGGCAAGCTTGCCGTTTCCGCGGCCCGTCACCAAAACAAAGATCAGGACGGCAGCAAAGTAAAGGGCCAGGAGGATCAGAACGATTTTCCGGTATTCCCTCATGGCTTTTCCCATCTCTCCATCATATAACCAACGCCCCAGATGGTTTTGATCACCTCGGGCTCCTTCGGATTTTTCTCGATCTTTTCCCGAAGATGCCGGATATGCACTGCCAGCGTTCCTTCGCCGACGAACTCGTCATCCCATACATTCTGTAAAAGCTCATCCTTGGTCACGACCCGACCCGGTTGATCAGCCAAATACTTTAAAAGCTTATACTCCATGGCCTTTAAAGCAACGGGTCCTTCTTTTGTTAAGATCTTACGGCTGTCCGTATCCAGGCTTACCGTTTCGGTAAGGACAATCTTCGTTTCGCCATAAGCTGTCGCTACCGCAGGAGTAGCCTGCCGGACTGCCTCCTTTGCTTTTTCATAGCGGTCGAGGATCGCTTTTACCTTGGCCAGCAAAATGCTTAGAGTAAAGGGCTTTTTGATATAATCATCCCCGCCGATGTTCAGCGCGATCAGCACATCATCGTCACTGGTCCTTGCGCTGATGAACAGGATCGGCATATCAAACCTGTCGCGGATCTTTTTGCAAAGATCAAACCCGGACTTATCCCCGAGATTGATATCCAGTAAAAG
>JAEEKV010000226.1 GCA_016282595.1 Lachnospiraceae bacterium | reverse complement strand
AAAGATGAGCATATCAGGGGTTATATCAGGATTCCGGACGGATACGGACAACAGAGAATCATGATGGATTGTCAAACGGAAAACCTGATCCTTCATTTCGTAACGGAGGACGATCTGTCCGAAGTTGCCCGGACTTGGCCCCCCTCCCGCTTTGTGTTATGATAAAAGGCAGTGACATACAGTTTATAATCATTTTTCACATAGAGGATCTGACATGAAAACCACCATCAGAAATCGAATTAGAACAATCATTATAGTAGGAGTTTTGATACTCACCTGCACAGTCCTTATAGCGGAACCTGCATCGGCTAAGAATCTCCCCAAGCACCTTCGGATCCTGGCAGTAGGAAACAGCCTGACCCAAAACAGCCTTTACTATGTCTATGACATGGCAAAGGAGCTTGGTATTGAAGATGTAACAGTGGGGAATCTGTTCATTGGAGGATGCTCATTGAAAAAGCATTGGCGCAATGCCAGAAAGGATAAGAAGGCCTACACCTACTATCGGAAAGAAGGCAAGAGGTGGAGAGTCAGAGATGACGTAAGCATCAGCCAGGCCCTTGCTGACAGAGAGTGGGATTATGTGGTTTTCAGTCCTTACAGTGGTGATTCCGGGAAGACCTATCGGTACAATTCCCTGGACCCTTTGGCGGATTACGTCAGAGACCGGGTGGGAAAGAAGACCATCTTTGTATGGAATATGACCTGGGCCTATAAAAGCGGCAATGAAGCCAGAAGCTTTGCAGCCTATGACTATGATCAGGGGAAAATGTATGAATGTATCGTAGATGCAACAAAGAAAAAAATTGTGACGAATGAAAATATATCCATCATCATCCCCTCAGGGACAACAATCCAGAATGCCCGTACATCCTGTTTCGGAGACAACTTTACCAGGGATGGAAGACACCTCAAATATGAAGGCAGATATATGGTGGGACTTACATGGTTGTCCCGGATTTTGGATCTGTCACCGAAGCAGATCACATACTGCCCGGAGGAGATCACCCCGGAACTGAGAAAAGTTGCGATAGCTTCCGCCGAGAAGGCTTTAAAGAATCCCTTTGAGATCAGTGAGATCGACCAGTGATGGGATGAGATAAAAGGAGTAAACATTGGAACAGTATAACATTACAGGTATGAGCTGTGCCGCCTGTCAGGCCAGGGTGGAAAAGGCAGTCAGCGGGCTGGAAGGCGTGGAAAGCTGCGCTGTAAGCCTTTTGACAAATTCCATGGGCGTAACAGGAAGTGCATCCCCGGAGGCCATCATCAAGGCCGTTGAGGATGCAGGATATGGCGCAAGCGTTAAACAAAGAACGGATCAGGGGGCAGCAAAAGGAGCCCGGCGGATCAGCTATGAGGAAGAGCTTAAGGATACGGAAACCCCGAAGATGAAAAAACGTCTTCTGGCTTCGGTGATCCTTTTGCTTCCCCTTTTGTATGTTTCCATGGGACATATGCTGTGGAATTGGCCCCTGCCGGGATTCCTTGAAGGTAACCATGTAGCCATGGGATTGTATGAACTGCTGCTGGCCGCTGCCGTTATGGTGATCAATCAAAAGTTCTTTATCAGCGGCTTTAAAGGGCTGATCCACAAGGCTCCGAACATGGATACCCTGGTGGCACTGGGAGCAACTGCTTCCTTTGCATATAGCGTAGTAGCACTTTTTGCCATGTCTGAGGCAGTGGTAAAAGGTCAGACGGATCAGGTTATGTACTACATGGACCAGTTCTACTTTGAGTCTGCGGCTACCATCCTGACCTTAATCACTTTGGGCAAGACCTTAGAGGCCAGGTCAAAGGGCAAGACTACGGATGCCTTAAAGGGTCTTATGAAGCTGGCTCCGGAGACAGCAGTGCTTCTTCGGGATGGAAAAGAAGTAACGGTTTCCATAGAAAAAGTACAGGTGGGAGACCTCTTTGTGGTAAGGCCCGGGGACAGCATTCCGGTGGATGGCATTGTAACAGAAGGAGAAAGCGCCGTTAACGAAGCGGCCCTGACCGGAGAGAGCGTTCCCGTGGAAAAGCTGCCCGGTGATAATGTGGCATCCGCCACCATCAATACCTCCGGCTATATGGTCTGCAGAGCGACAAAGGTAGGGGAGGATACAACCCTTTCCGCCATTATCCGAATGGTGAGTGATGCTGCAGCAACCAAAGCCCCCATTGCCAAGATCGCAGACCGGGTATCGGGAGTGTTTGTGCCCGCAGTGCTTTTGATCGCTGCGGTGACCTTTGTAATATGGCTTTTTTGCGGACGAAGCTTTGGTTATGCCATGGCAAGAGCGGTTTCGGTACTGGTGATCAGCTGTCCCTGCGCCCTGGGCCTGGCAACCCCGGTAGCTATCATGGTGGGAAACGGCGTAGGTGCCAGATCCGGTATCCTCTTTAAAACAGCCCAGTCGTTGGAGCTTGCAGGGAAGATGAAGATCATCGCCCTGGATAAGACGGGAACCATTACCACCGGAGAAATGAAGGTTACTGATGTTTTTCCGGCAGAAGGAGTTAGCAAAGAGAAACTGTTAGGCGCAGCTTACACATTGGAGGATAAGAGCGAACATCCCATCTCCAAAGCCATTGTAGAGTTTGCAAAGGCTAACCATTTATCTCCTCAGGAAATCACAGGCTTTGAAGCCGTATCCGGAAACGGATTGAAGGCTCTTTTAAACGGAGAAAGGATCGCAGGGGGTAACGAGGCCTTCATCAAAGGCTTTGTCTCTAAGATCCCTGCACCGGCGCAAAAGCAGCTATCCGATCTGGCAGGCCAGGGGAAAACCCCTGTGCTGTTTGCAAGGGAGAGGCAGCTCCTTGGGATTATCGCAGTAGCGGATACCGTCAAAGAGGATTCTGCCGAAGCTATTAAACAGCTGCGGGATTTGGGGATCCATACCGTGATGTTGACAGGGGATAACGAGGTGACTGCAAAGACCATAGCAGGACAGGTCGGCGTAGATGAGGTGGTCGCTTCCGTTAAGCCTGATGGTAAGGAAGAGATCATAAGAGCTTTGATGGAGCACGGCGCTACTGCCATGGTGGGAGACGGCATCAACGATGCACCCGCTTTGACCCGGGCAGATTTGGGTATCGCCATAGGCGCCGGAACGGACATTGCCATGGATGCGGCGGATGTGGTGCTGATGAAGAGTAGCCTTACAGACGTGGTAGCCGCTATACGGATCTCACGAGCCACCCTTCGGAACATCCACCAGAATCTGTTTTGGGCCTTTTTCTACAACGTCATCGGAATTCCCATTGCAGCGGGCTGCTTCGTAGCGGCTTTCGGATGGACGCTAAATCCTATGTTAGGGGCAGCGGCCATGGGAATGTCCAGCTTCTTTGTGGTATCCAATGCCCTGAGACTGAATCTGGTAAAGGGCTATGACGGCAAAAACGACAGGAAGATCAAGAACCCCGTAACGGGGATACTGATAGAACAATCTGCAACTAATAACACAGGAACGAACAACGCGGAAACAAACAACACAATAAACAAGGAGGACAACAACATGAAGATCACAGTAAACGGAATGATGTGCGGACATTGCGAGGCACACGTAAAAAAGGCTCTGGAAGCCATCGACGGAATTACCTCGGCTACCGCTTCCCATGAGGAAAATCTGGTAACCATCGAAACCACGAAAGCCATCGACGAAAGCCTGATCCGCGCAGCAGTGGAAGAGGCAGGCTACGAGTACGCAGGAAGCGCTGAGTAATATATAAGAATCTGCCGGATTATAAGAGGAATGTCGATTGTCAAGGCTGCATCCCATATGCTATTCTGTGTGGAGGAAGAAATAGGATAATAACTCGGAGAGAACATCAATGACAACAGACCAGTTCAAGCAGCAATGCTCTTTTGAAGACTACATACAGATCCTGAAAAAAGGCGAGGAAAAGCGCCGCCTTCATGCTGTAAGAAAGAGCTTTTTGCATTCCCTGGGAAAGACCAAGAAAAAGCAGAAAAAGCTGCAGGAGTTTGAAAAGACAAAAGAATATAAGCACAAGGCCGCCGAGATCAGTGAGCAGGTGGAAGCGGAATTTGCCATGGCGGATCAGGAGCTTTTGGAGAAGTATCTTGCAAACTACGAGATCTACTGTGAAAACCAGGCCAAGACCCTGACCCAGCAGCAGCTCATCCGGGAGCAGGAGCAAAGAGAATCCGGTCTGTTTGATATCCGCAAAAAAGAGCTTTTGCTATCCATCACAGGTCAGGAGGAATGGATCGCCAGACAGATCTTCGAGAGGGTGTCCCTAAAGCGCCTGGATAAGATGCTCAAAGGCGCCAGGATCAGTGCCGATGACTATCTGAAGATCGGCTCCGTGAATATGACCTTTGAAGATTATCTGCTGCTTCGGCTGGTAGGGGTTCGTCCCGAGTATGCGGTGATCAACGATCTGTACAAGCCGGTAGAGAACCGCAGCATCTATGCCTTTATGAAGGCACTTTTGCTGGAGAAAAGTGAGCAGGCCAGGGAGATGAAGAAAAACCGTCCCCTGCAGCTGCAGAAGATCTCCGAGGAACTGGCAAGAGAACTGTTGACCTTTGATAATCCCATTTGCCTGGAATGGATGATGGATCTGCTGCAGCAGACCACCACCTATAAGAAGCTTCGCAACGAAGTACAGAGAAAAGAAAGATCCCACAAGCAGGAGAAAAAAGAGCGGGACAGACTTCGGAGGATGATCTTAAAGGAGATCCCCGATAAGATCCCGGATCTCTATCCTTTGGCAAGAGAGCAAAAGCGTCACTTTATCATGCACATCGGTCCCACCAATTCCGGCAAGACCTACCAGGCGCTGGAGCGCTTAAAGCAGGCGGAAACAGGTGTATATCTGTCTCCCCTTCGGCTTTTGGCCTACGAGGTATTTGACAGACTCAACCATGACGGTGTGATCTGTGAGATGATCACGGGAGAGGAGGAGATCCTGGTACCGGGTTCCACCCATACCTCTTCCACCATTGAGACGTTGGATATCTATAAAAGCTATGACGTAGCCGTTATCGACGAGTGCCAGATGATCGCCGATTCTCAAAGAGGCGGTGCCTGGACCCGGGCGGTTTTGGGTGTCTGTGCCCCCGAGGTGCATATTTGCTGTGACAATTCCTGCCAGGATCTGGTTACCAGAATGATCACCGACTGCGGGGATGACTATGAGATCGTTTATCACGAAAGAAGCATCCCCCTGGTATTTGATAAAAAGGAATTCAAATTCCCCAAGAGCATTCAGGAAAAGGATGCCCTTATCGTCTTTTCCAAACGATCCGTGTTGGCAGTGGCGGCTGAGCTGCAAAGACAGAAGATCAGCGCCTCTGTGATCTACGGAAAGCTCCCCTATGATGTACGCATGAACGAGGTGCGAAAGTTCACCTCCGGGGAAACCAAGGTGGTGGTTTCCACCGACGCCATCGGCATGGGACTGAATCTCCCCATCCGAAGAATCGTCTTTTTGGAGACGGAAAAATTCGATGGCGTCAGATCCAGACCATTGAACGTAACGGAGATCAAACAGATCGCCGGAAGAGCCGGAAGGCGAGGCATTTTTGAGAAAGGCTTCTATACCTCGGAGTATTCCCGAAAGCTTATACGTGCCTCCGTAGAGGCGGAGCTGGAGCAGATTGATAAGGTGCGCCTGGGAATCCCGGAGAGTATCACCTCCATCGAAAAGCCCATTTCGGAGATTCTGGAGCGATGGGTGGAGCTGCCGGATCAGGAGTACTACAAGAAAGAAGATATCAAGGAGCAGATGATCCTTGCCAAGAAGCTGGAGCAGATCACTTCGGATAAGGAGATCATCTACAAGATGGTTACCACTCCCTATGACAGCAAGAACGAAGCCCTGACGGAGCTTATGCTGATCCTTACCATGGTGGAGTGTAAAAAGAGAGATGATCTGTCGGATCTCATGGCGATTTACATGGCAGAGGGAAGCTACGACGATTCGCCCCTGGAGGAGTTGGAGAGGCTGTACTCCACCTGCGATCTGCTGTTTCGTTATGCCAAAAAATTCGAGCATCCCGACTATCTGCCCCGGATCACGGAAAACAAGCGTCTGATCTCAGAGCGGATCATTCAGATTTTGAACCAGCAGCATTTACCTGTGAGAAAATGTTCCCGCTGCGGACAGCAGGTGCCTTGGAACTATCCTTACAATCTGTGTGAAAAATGCTTCCGCTTATCCCGCGGGAGATGGTGAAAACAGGAGGTACTTCAGTGAAAGAGCATAAGGAATCCGTATTTGCAAAAACCAAATCCGTGATCCTAACCGCAGTGGTCCTTGTCCTTGCCTTAGGGCTTGGCCTATTGATCGGAGCCATCTTTCTGGGCGGAAAACAGAAGGAGCCGGAGCTGACGGCGGAAGGGATCCGGGCCAGGATCGAGCAGGTATCCGATCTGGCAACGGCGGAAATGACCTACCGGGGCCTGGTGGCTTTCAGGGAAGGAGAGATCCCCCTTATCAATCAAAAGAGCTTTCATATGCTTTATGACGCCACCATCCGTGCAGGTATCGATGTCAGCAAGGTGCAGTGCGAGGTGACGGATGAGAAGGTGACGTTAACCTTGCCCAAGGCTGAGATTTTGGGAGATGTGGCGGTAAATCCCGACTCCCTGAGATTTTACGATGAAAGAAACTCCCTCTTTAATTCCAAGGACTATGAGGATGTGCAGTGGGCCCTGTCCAAGGCACAGGAGGAAACCGAGAGAGGTGCCGATGTGGAAGGCCTGAAGGAAGAGGCCCAGGTTAACGCCAAGCAGCTGGTAACGGCTTTGCTGGGACAGGAACTCATCGGTGAAAGAGAGCTGGAGGTCCGGACAGAAAAGTAACAAGCCCGGCAGCAGTAAAAGAAGAATTAGGAGAATCGGATGAGCGCTTTACTGGAACATAAATGTCCCGCCTGCGGAGGCACCATGGTCTTTCGACCGGAGGAAGGGCTTCTGCAGTGCGAATACTGCGATACGAAGATGAGTGTGGAGGACTACGCCAAGGTTCAGGCTGAAAACACCCACCAGATGGAGTCTGAAGAGCCGGCTGCCCAGGTGTCCTCCGAAGCACAAGAACCCACCGGAACTCAAGTACCCACCGGCGCACAAGCACCTGCCGAGGTACAAGCAGCTACCGGGGCAGAGGCAGCGACAACTACCCAGGAAAGTGGGCAGGCAACTACCCAGGCAAACCCGCAGGCGGATGCAACGGCACCCGCCACAGCTTCGGAGCCTGCCGAGCCCGGTGATCCCCACAACCAGATCACCGGCTTTGACTTTGACGCCATCACGGATCAGGTCAGCGACGAGGCAGCGGCCAACCTTCCGGTGTATAACTGTGTTTCCTGCGCGGCTGAGGTCATAGCCCCCGCTGAGCAGGTGGCTCTCAGTTGTCCTTACTGCGGCAATAACATCGTCTTGACAGATAAGGTT
This sequence comes from Lachnospiraceae bacterium, assembly GCA_016282595.1. GTDB lineage: Bacteria > Bacillota > Clostridia > Lachnospirales > Lachnospiraceae > RGIG7926. The sequence goes on along the minus strand of JAEEKV010000226.1, from coordinate 8,623 downwards.
TCCGGCCCCCTCAGACCGGATGCCATCATTCCCTTTGCCATTACCTCCGACAAGGTGCCGGAGGCAGTAAAGCGTTACTACAAGGGAAAGGTTCTTTTGCCCAAGGGCTTCTTTTCAGGAAGCCGCATCGGCAATATCACCGGCGTGTATCTGCCCTTCTGGGTTTTTAACGGCAAGGTAGGCGGTACCGTCATCTATACGGGAAATAAAACCTCCCACTATTCCGACGGAGATTATAACGTTACAGAGGTGAAGCACTATAGCCTATCCCGCAGGGTGTCTATGGAGTTTCAGTCCATTCCCATTGACGCCAGCAGAAAAGCGGATGACGCCCTCATGGATACGGTGGGGCCCTTTGATATCAGCAAGGCAAAGCCCTTTGATATGGCCTATATGGCAGGCTTTACCGCGGATCGTTTTGATGTAAACAAAAGCTCCATGCAGAAAAAGGCCAACACCCGGATCATGAACAGCGCATCCAGAGTAGCCATGGCCCAGGGTACTGCGGGGTATTCGGGAGTAAAACATTCCGGAGGCAATCTGAAGGCAGATCTTTCGGCAAAATATATGCTGTTTCCCCTGTATATGTTTGAACTGGAGCATGAAGGAAAAAAATATCCCTTTGCCATGAACGGGCAGACCGGGAAGGTGGCAGGAAAGCTCCCCATCGACCAGACAGTCAGCAGAGTGTATTTCTGGAAACGAGTGGGAGTAACAGCCGGGGCGCTGATCCTGTTTTCCGTGATCAAGTATCTGTTGGGATTTTAAGGAGAGGGATATGAAGATAGGAATGAAGAAAAAAAAGAGCATAGCGCTGTTTTTGCTGCTGGCCCTGGTGCTGGGATCGGTGGTGACAGCCTTTGCAGATGAAAACTGGAGCGAGGCCTATTACCGGGCGGTGGATCTGACAGGAGAGCTTTCCGATGCCCAGAGAAACTCCCTGGATGCAGACTGTATCGAGTTTATGAAGACCTACCATCTGGATTGCAGCCTGCTGGCCGTACCCACCAAGCGATATGCAGATTCCTCAATGGAAGAGCTGGCCCGGGGAATGTTTACGGAAAATGATTTCGGCTACGGGGAAGGCAAGGATGGCTTTTCCGTGGTTTATGATGCCGAGACAGGGGCAGCCGTGATCCTTTGCATGGGGGCAGCCCAGGGCGTCATCGAGGAGCCTTATTTGGATTTTATCATCCAGACCGTTCCGAAGTACCAGGAGGAATACGGTACCTATGGTCCTCTCTATGCTTCCCTTCGGATGCTCTCCAAAAAGATGGAGCAGATCACCGAGGAAGAGGCCCAGCAAACAGAGGAGGCATCCAGGGAGATTGAGGAAAGTCTGACGGAGGACGTTGAGGAGGCTGCAGAGGAAGCGGAAGAGACCACTGTCTCTGAGACAGAGGAAAAACAGGAGGCTGTAACCGAAGCTGCAGAAACCACCAACTCAGTGGAAGAAGAACAGCCCGCTTTGAACGCAGAGCCCAACCTGTATGACATACTCACCGGGTATGAACTCTATGCTTACATCGAAAAGAATCCAGATGCGGATATTACCAGAGGGGAAACGGATTATGTGACCCAGGCGGATGAATCCAGATCCAGAGTCATTGACGGAGCGGATCTGTTAACTGATGAAGAGGAGGCGGCATTGGAAAAACGCCTTGCCGAGATCCGAAAGGAGATTCAGCGGGATCTGGTGGTGCTTACAGATGTTTCCTGCTACGGTCATGAGCGTTCCGTCTATGCTGCGGATTTTTACGATTATAACGGCTACGGCTGCGGAACCATGTATGAGGGTGCGGTGCTTTTGATCTGTATGGATCCTTCTGACAGAGGCTTTTGGACAGCCTGTACAGGACGTAAGACCAGAGGGGCCTATACGGAGTATTACGCCAATCAGGTGGATGATATGCTCTACGACTATGCCAAAGCAAGTCGTTTCAACGAGGGTATCACCGACTGGGCGGAAAATATGAGAAGGCTTCTTTTGTACGGACAGCCCTTTTCCTATGACTGGATGAACGGACCCCTGCCGGACAGCTTTTCGGATCCCGAGGCTCCCAGGGTTGTGGATGACGGACATTTGCTAACCTCTGAGGAAATTGAGACCCTTAAGAAAAAAGCAAGGGAGCTTTCTGATGTTCACGACGTGGATGTGGTGATCCATACCGCTTATAATACAGCGGATCTGTCCATGGAGGAGTATGCGGAGCGCTTTTACAAGGCCCTTGGCTACGGCAAGGGAGACAATCACAGCGGCGTGCTCATCACCGTCAAAAAACGAAGCGGCTACTCTGCCACCGTGGATGTTGCCTGCTTCGGAGACGCTGTGAAGTATCAAACAGGCGTGGGTATGGATCGCATGCGGTCAAGAACCGAAACCAGGATCAGCGATGATGGGGCAGCCACGGGTCTTAGCTTTTGTCTGGATCTTCTGGATAGCCAGATCAGAAAGGGAAGGGTACCCAGAAGCGCTGCGTCATGGGCTTTTTCCATTGTCTGTGAACTGATCCTGGGACTGATCGTAGGTGGGATCCTGAGATCAGGTGCCAAAAAGAGAATGGATACCCCCAAGGTGGAGGAAAATGCAATGGCTTATCTGGTGAAGGGAAGCCTGTCCATCCAGAAGTTACATGATTCCTTTATCAACTCCTCCGTTTCCAGGACCAGAAAGCCCAGGGAAACCAGTAGTTCGGGAGGGTCTTCTTCCTACAAATCCTCCTATAAATCTTCCTATTCCGGTTCCTCCGGAAGATCCCATTCGGGATCGGGACGGAGCTTCTGAGAAGATGCTTGTACTATCTGTGATTATTTGTTATACTTACTAACGGAATTAGGCAAAAGCGGTCAGTTTTTTGACGAATTCGGTTGCTTAAAATGGAGGTATAGGGATGAAAAAATATGTAGCGGAATTTATCGGGACATGTACATTGGTATTATTGGGCTGCGGAACCGCAATGCTGGTAGGCTGCAGCAGTGAGCAGGGCTCCGGATATCTTTTGACGGCTCTGGCTTTCGGACTTACCATCGTAGGCATGGCTTACTGTGTAGGTAACATTTCCGGATGCCACATCAATCCGGCAGTTTCCCTGGCAGTTTTGATGAACGGCGGCATGACGGCTTCCGATTTCATCGGTTATCTGGTTTCCCAGTGTCTTGGCGCAACAGTAGGATCTGCATTGCTTGCACTGATCTTCGGACTTGGCGCTGTAACGGATAAGACCGGAGGCTTTGGCAGCAACGGTCTTGCAGGCGTAAACGGAAGCGTAGTTGCAGGTCTTTTGGTTGAGATCATTCTGACCTTCATCTTCGTTATGGTGATCCTGGGCGTAACCAGCAAAAAAGCAGGCCACGGCTCCTTTGGCGGACTTATCATCGGCTGGGCACTTGTACTGGTACACATCCTTGGTATCGGCCTTACCGGAACCAGCGTAAACCCTGCACGTTCCCTTGGCCCTGCTATCATCGCAGCCATCAACAATAACACCGCACCTCTGGCTTGCCTCTGGGTATTTGTAGTAGGTCCCCTGGTAGGCGGTGCCCTTGCAGCAGTTGTTTATAAGTTCCTTGAGAGTGAGAAATAAAATACAAACATCAAACAGGAGGTCACGAGCATGAAAAAGTTTTTGGAAGAGTTTAAGGCATTTGCACTGAAGGGTAATGTAATGGATATGGCAATCGGTGTGATCATCGGTGGCGCCTTCTCCGCAATCATTACCGCATTGACAGAGAGCTTCATCAATCCGTTGATCAACAGCATCGGCGGTGCAGAGGTAGCAGGCAGCATCAAGCTTCCCTGGGTAGATTACACCGGACTGGATTCCGAAGCAGCCGCAGCACTTTCCTTAAACTACGGTGCCTTCATTACGGCGGTCATCAATTTCCTGATCGTAGCCTTCGTTCTGTTCTTAATGCTGAAGGCCATGAACAAGCTTATGAACCTTCGCAAGAAGGAAGAGGAAGCAGCAGCTCCCACCACCAAGATCTGCCCTTACTGCAAGAGCGAGATCAACAAGGATGCGACCAAGTGCCCGCATTGTACTTCTGACGTAGAGTAAGTCAAAACGAAAGCGGATCTGGATGCCCCGGGTTTTCCGGGGCATTTTCTTTCAAAAAAAGGAATGAAAACATGAAGGAAGCAGAAAGATTGCAGCAGGAAAAATCCCCTGAGGTAAAGCGCCTGGAAGAGTACTATAATAAGTTCAACGAAGATAAGCGGCTGCTAACCCGTCACGGCCAGGTGGAGTACCTGACTACCATGCACTTTATCCATGAGCTGGCAGAGACTCTGATGGAAAAAAGAGGCCAAGAGTCTCTGGATATCCTGGAGATCGGGGCCGGCACGGGGCGCTACTCCGTAGCCCTTTCTGAGGAGGGGCATAGGGTAACTGCAGCAGAGCTTTCTGCCAGTAACCTGGGTAGGCTGAAGAAAAAGAAAAGCAGCGTCAAGGCCATGCAGCGGGATGCCAGAAACCTATCCGGCATCGGGGATGAAAGCTTTGATCTGGTGCTGTTGCTGGGACCATTGTATCACCTTCACGACGTTGCAGATCAGCTAAAGGCCCTTTCGGAGGCCAAGCGGGTTTTGCGAGGGGACGGCTATTTGCTGGCGGCTTATTGTATGAATGAGTACAGCATCCTGACCTATGGCTTCTGGGAGCATCATATCAAGGAGGCCTTGGAAAGCGGCCAGGTGGATGAAAACTTTCATACCCTGGCGGATGCCAACGAGCTATACAGCTATGTCCGCTTATCGGATATCGACGCCTTAAAAGATGCCGCCGGGCTTCAAAGAGCGTTTATCTTTGCAGCGGACGGAGCAGCCAACTATCGAAGAGATAAGCTAAGGCAGCTTTCCGAAGAGGAATTTGCACTGTTTATGCGCTATCAGCTGGCTACCTGCCGCCTGCCGGAGCTTTTGGGAGCGTCGGCCCATACGGTGGATGTCCTTTGCAAACCGTAAAAGTAACCAAGTCAATCACAGATGGGGAAAACAATGAGTAAAAACGCAAAGATCACAATCGGTATCATGGCCCATGTAGATGCCGGGAAAACCACCCTGTCGGAGCAGTTTCTGTTTCGGGCAAACGTTATCAGGAAAGCAGGCCGTGTAGATCACGGGGATACCTTCCTGGATGGCAACGAGATGGAGCGAAACCGCGGTATCACTATCTTTTCCAAGGAGGCGGAGCTGACTCTGGGAGAGCACAGGCTTGTGCTGCTTGATACGCCGGGGCATGTGGATTTTTCCGCAGAGGCAGAACGGTGTCTTTCGGTGATGGACTATTGCATCCTTTTGATCAGCGCACCGGAGGGCATTAAAAACCATACCCTGGTGCTTTGGAAGCTGCTGGCGGAAAAAGGGATCCCCACCTTTTTGTTTGTGAATAAGATCGATCAGTTTACGGACGGGGATAACAAGGATACGGATGAGATCTGGCTATCCAAAAAGAATGAGCTTTTGGAACAGATCCGTAAGCAGCTCTCTGCGGAGGCTGTGGATTTCTCTGCCCTTCCAACAGAGCGGGGCCGGGACTTCTGGGAAGAGATCGCCATGTGCGATGAAGGCGTCATGGAGCGCTTTTTGGAGGCAGAGAGCCTTTGGGAGGAAAAAAGTGCAGGGGAGAAGAAAAAGGAAAACTTCTTTTCTGAACAAATGAAGGACTGCAGCTTCGGGAATCTTATACGGGAGCGAAAGTTGTTCCCGGTGTTCTTTGGCAGTGCTTTAAAGGAGATCAGCCTGGATGCATTCTTTGAGGAGTTTGCCGCCTGCATTGAAAGTAAAAGCTTTCCGGAGCAGTTCGGCGCCAAGGTCTTTAAGATCTCCCGGGACGGGCAGGGGCAGCGCATGCTCCATGTGCGGATTACAGGAGGAAGCCTTGGAGTCAGAGAAGAGATCGCCTTCTGGGACAAGGACGGCGAGGAGAAGCGAAAAGAAAAGGTAAACCAGCTGCGGATCCTAAGCGGCGGCGGCTTTACTTCCGTGGATCAGGCTGAGGCCGGAGATGTAGTAGCAATCCTGGGCCCTACCCTGGGAAGCGCGGGAGAGGGCCTTGGCTTTGAAAAGGAAGGATCGGCGCCCTCCATGGTTCCGGTACTGGGCTATCAGGTCACGGCAGGTCCGGAAGTTCCGCAGCCTCTTTTGCTGGAGAAGCTGCGTGTGATCGAAGAAGAAAATCCGGAGCTTTCCGTGCAATACGAAGAGGAAAAGAAGCAGATCCTCATCCGACTGATGGGCCGGGTTCAGACGGAGATCTTAAAAAGCCAGATGGAGCAGCGCTTCGGCATTTCCATTGAGTTGGACGAAGGACAGGTTTTATACAGGGAAACCATTGAAGATACGGTGGAGGGTGTCGGACACTTTGAACCCCTCAGACACTATGCGGAGGTACACCTTTTGTTAGAGCCCCTGGAGCGGGGAAAAGGCATTGAACTAAAGAGCAAGGTATCCACGGACTTTCTGGCTACCAACTGGCAAAGACTGATCCTGCAGCACCTTTCCGAAAAGCAGCACCGTGGGGTGTTAACAGGATCCCCCATTACGGATATGCGGATCACCGTAGTTGCAGGAAAGGCCCATCCCAAGCATACAGAGGGTGGGGATTTCAGACAGGCCACCTACAGGGCGGTCAGACAGGGTCTCATGCAGGCCGGCTCTCTTTTGCTGGAGCCCTACTACAGATTGCAGATCACGGTGCCCACGCCCCTCATCGGCAGGGTGCTATCGGAGCTGGATCAGCGGGCTGGCAGCGGCAGGGCGGAGTCCATCGGAGAGGAAACCTCCCTTATTATTGCCAAGGCACCCGTTGCCACGGTACGCAATTTTGCTGCGGATCTGGCGGCTTTTTCCGGAGGACGGGGCCAGGTGCAGATGCAGTTTGCAGGCTATGAGACCTGCCATAACACCCAGGAAGTGATAGAAAGCAGGGGCTACGATCCCGAGCGGGACATCCGCAACCGGGCGGACTCTGTCTTTGTATCCCACGGCAGCAGCCTCATTGTGCCCTGGGATGAAGTCTTTATGCACATGGATCTGGAGCTTGTCACCAAAGAGAAAAATGAGGATGCCTTTGCTGCGCCCATAGGACCGGCAGGAGGCATGTCCCAAAGCGCGGGAGAGGATGAGCTTCGGGAAATCTTTGAAAAAACCTTTAAGTCCTCCTGGGAGGGAAGAAGGGAAGAGGTAAAGCAGCTTAACGCCAGAACCGTAAAAGCACCCAAGCCCGATCCCTATGACGGCTTTCAGCAGACAGCCCAAAAGCCCAGGGAGGAGGTGCTTCTCATTGACGGCTACAATCTTTTGTTTGCCCATGAAGAGTTATCGAAGCTGGCAAAGGAAAACCTGGACGCCGCGAGAGGAAGGCTTTTGGATCTTCTGGGTGATTATCAGGGAACGGGAAGCGGCAGGATGATCGTGGTTTTTGATGCCTACAAGACAGAGGGCGGCAGGATCCACAAGCAGGATCATCACAACCTGGAGGTGGTCTTTACCAAAGAGCAGCAGACTGCAGATATGTATATTGAAAAGACAGTGCATGAACTGGGTAAAAAAGCCCGCGTGAGTGTGGTTACCTCAGACGGGCTTGAACAGATCGTTGCAAGTGCAAAGGGAGCGCTGCTTTTCAGCTCCCGTGAATTCCTCCGGCAAATGGAGGATCGGAAACAAAGGATCAGGGACGAGTATCTTTCCCGGCCTTCGGGAAATATCAATCCCATTCAGGGACTGTAAGGCTTATTGCCATCCGCCGTCCAGGGAAATGATCTGGCCGGTGAGATAGGAAGGTGCCTCGAGGACGTGGTGGACCATCTTGGCTACTTCGATGGCGGTACCGATGCGGTCTGCCGGGATCTCTCCTTTGAGGATCTCCAGATCCGACATGGAAAGGTGTTTGTTCATATCCGTATCGATGACGCCGCAGGCAATGGCATTGACCTGAATGTTGCTGGGAGCCAGCTCCTTTGCCAGAGATCTGGTGAAGCTGTTAAGCCCACCCTTGGAAGCGGAGTAAGCAACCTCCATGGAAGCACCCACATTGCCCCATACGGAGGAGATATTGATGATCTGTCCGGATTTTTTTTTCAGCATCAGGGGGATGGCTGCCTTGCTGGTATAAAAGCAGGAGGAAAGGTTGGTACGGATCACGTTGTCCCAATCCTTATTGTCCATCTCGGAAAGCAGGCCCACGTAGGAGATCCCCGCATTGTTGATCAGAACGTCCAGGTCCGTAACCTCCGAAAAGCATTCAGTTACAAAGGCGGGATCCCCGATGTCACCGATAAAGCTGGTGCATTCGATCCCATATTTGGAAGCCATTTCTCCGGCCAGTTGTGTCAGCCGTTCCGAAGAGGAATGGCAGGTCAGATACAGATCATAACCACAGGAAGCCATTTCTCTGGCGATGGCCTCGCCGATGCCCCGGGATGCCCCGGTGATAAATGCTGTTTTTCCCATACACTCACCTCCCATTATGATTGTCACGTCTTTTGTACCTTCAGTGTATCACAATCCGGAGCAGAATGCATAGAAATCTTTGCGATTCGGTTACTTATCCGGGGCTATTCGGTCATTCCTTGTATTCCTCTACTTTCTCCATATATTCCATATTGTAGGAGACGATCTTTT
>JAEEKV010000225.1 GCA_016282595.1 Lachnospiraceae bacterium | reverse complement strand
GACGAGGACGAGGATCTGGGTCTGGAATTTGAAAATGACCTTATGAGTGAGTATAAAAGCTGCTCCAACAAGTGCATTTTCTGCTTCATCGATCAGATGCCCCCGGGGATGCGGGATACCCTGTATTTCAAGGATGACGATTCCCGCCTTTCCTTTTTACAGGGCAATTACATCACCCTTACCAATATGACCGACGAGGATGTGGATCGCATCATCTATATGCAGCTGGCACCCATCAATGTGTCGGTGCATACCACAGATCCCGAGCTTCGCTGCAAGATGCTTCACAACCGCTTTGCAGGAGAAAAGCTTCGGTTTCTGGACAGGCTCTTTGAGGGTCATGTGGAGATGAACGGCCAGGTGGTGCTGTGCAAGGGCTTTAATGACGGAGAGAACATGGATCGGACCATAAAGGATCTTACAAAGTATCTGCCCTTTATGCGAAGCGTTTCCGTGGTGCCCGCAGGGATCACAAAATACCGGGAAGGCCTGTGCCCTTTGCAGATGTTTACCAAGGAAGAAGCCTGCAAGGTTATCGATCAGATCGAAAGCTATCAGCAGGCACTCTATGAGGAGTGGGGGCTTCACTTTATCCACGCTTCCGATGAATGGTACATTTTGGCAGAGAGAGATTTTCCCGAGGAAGACAGATACGATGGGTATCTGCAGCTGGAAAACGGTGTCGGCATGATGCGGCTTCTCATTACAGAGTTTGAGGAGGAGTTGGAGAGCAGGAGGGACGCGGCGGAAGATACACCGACAGATACACCGACAGATGCACCGACAGATGCACCGAAAGATACACTGACAGATGCCGGAAATATGCAGACAGATGTTGAATTAATCTCAGCGGACAAGTCTGCAGTAAATTCGAATACAGCGAATAGAGATAAAAAACGTATCGTATCTCTGGCAACTGGAAAACTTCCGTATCCCACTATAGACTCCTTTGCAAGAAAGCTGGAAAAAAGTTACCCACAGCTAACAGTGAAGGTTCACTGTATCCGTAATCTTTTTTTTGGAGAGACCATCACCGTTACGGGCCTTATTACAGGCGGAGATCTCATGGCTCAGCTTTTGGAAAAGAAAGAAGCGGGAGAGAATCTGGGGGAAGTACTTTTGATCCCTTCCAATATGCTAAGAAGCGGAGAAGAAGTCTTTTTGGATGATGTCACCCTTTCTGATGTGAGAGAAAAACTGGGGATGGATGTTGAGGTGATCGGCGTCGGCGGCGCAGATCTGGTACGGGCCATTGTAGATGGGGATTACGGCACCGTGCAGCCCAATGATGCAGACAGCTTTGTCTATACCCAAAACTATAAAAACGAAAAAACATAAAAACATAAAAACAATAAACATAGATACAAGGAGGTATCGTCATGAATGAGGTAAGCCAAAAACTGCAAAACTGTTATGAAAGCGTAAGAGCCAGAACGGACTTTGTTCCGAAGGTAGCCATTGTACTGGGCTCCGGTCTTGGGGATTACGCAGACACTATGAATGATATCGTTGCTGAGATCTCCTATGATGAGATCGAAGGCTTTCCGGTATCCACAGTGCCGGGACACGACGGCAGATACATCATGGGTTATGTAGAGGATGTTCCCGTAATCTGCATGAAGGGCCGTGTTCATTACTATGAAGGCTATAAAATGAGCGATGTGGTTTTGCCCGTTCGCTTGATGGCTAAGCTGGGAGCTAAGATCCTGTTTTTAACCAATGCTTCCGGCGGTATTAATAAGGCTTACTCTGCTGGCGATCTGATGCTCATTAAGGATCAGATTTCCTCCTTTGTTCCCAATCCTCTGATCGGACCTAACGATCCGGATCTGGGAGTTCGTTTCCCGGATATGAGCGCCATCTATGATAAGGAGCTTTCCAACATTATCCGTAAGGTTTCCGTAGATGAGAGAATTCCCATGCAGGAGGGCGTTTATATCCAGTTTACAGGCCCTTCCTATGAGTCACCCTCCGAGGTAAGAATGGCAGGGATCCTGGGAGCAGATGCAGTTGGTATGTCCACAGCAGTAGAAGCCATCGCTGCCAATCATATGGGTATGCGGATCTGCGGTATTTCCTGCATTTCCAATGTGGATGCAGGACTTTCTGCTGAAAAACTCAAACATGAGGACGTACAGGCAGCTGCAGATGCGGCAGCCCCTTTATTCAAAAAGGTTGTGACAGAGAGCATCATTCGCTTCGGAAAGCTCCTTCGCAGCTCTGAGTCAGAGGATATGACAGAGCTGTAAGAAGAAGCTCTAACACGAAGCTCCAACACGAAGCTGTAATACGGAAATGACCGGGTGATAATGCAAAGAAAACAAAGCTGTCATATAGAGGGACCTGATTCGGATCTGTATAAGGGCAGTAAGACCGTGCGAGAACAATTCGATTACAGTAAGGTAAAGAGTGAAGGGAAAACATCAATGGAAGAAGTGCAAAAAAAGACTTTGATCGACGAAGCCCTGAAGGCCCGCAGCTATTCCTATAGCCCTTATTCCCAGTACCGGGTAGGAGCGGCTCTTATGACAAAGAGCGGAAAAATCTACCGCGGTTGTAATATAGAAAATGCAGCCTACGGACCCTCTAACTGCGCCGAGCGGACAGCATTCTTTAAGGCTGTCAGCGAAGGCGAGCGGGAATTTACAGCAATCGCCATAGTAGGAGGCCGAGCAGCAGCAAAGCCTTCGGATGAAGGAAATATCCCGGTAGATCACCCGACAGATGAACAGGCGAACGAAGAATATGAAACCTCTGTTTCTGACATGGCCTATCCCTGCGGCGTTTGTCGCCAGGTGATGCGGGAGTTCTGCGATCCAGACACCTTCCGGGTGATCGTGGCAAAGAGCATTACAGAGTATGAAGTACGGACCTTGGCGGATCTGTTACCTGAGAGCTTTGGACCGGATAATTTGAAGTAGAAACCTGGGAAATTCCCATGGTATATTTTATGATGAGCCGCTCGGCGGAGACAGATCATTTGACCGCGATTTACGGGCTCGAGCCGGATAACGGCGAGAGACGTATTCGGAGCGCAGCAAATGATCTGTGAAGCCAAAGAGGCGGGGTATAACTTGTCATAGCTGAACCGCTCGGTAGAGTACAGTTTGACAGCGATGAGCCGCTCGGCGGAGGCAGGTCATTTGACCGCGATTTACGGGCTCGAGCTGCAAAGCGGCGAGAGCTGTATTTGGAGCGCAGCAAATGACCTGCGCAGCCGAAGAGGCGGAGTAAGAAGTATAGATAGGTATTCGGAGCGCAGCGGATAAGCTACGGTGCCGAAAAAGCGGATGAGGAAAACAACATGAACCTTCGATTTTACAACGCACGCATTTTGACCATGCAGGAACCCATTACCGTTCTGGAGAACAAAGAACTTTGGGTAGAAGGAGAGCGCATCACCTACATCGGTGATACCGGGGATGCCCATAAACACCTCGTGGATACGGACAAGCCCCTTCCCGCCTGGGATCGGGAGATCGACTGCAAAGGCAACCTTCTGATGCCCGGCTTTAAAGATGCCCACACCCATTCGGCCATGGTTCTGTTTCGTTCCTGCGCCGATGATGAGCCCCTTCAGGGCTGGCTGGAAAAGAACATCTTCCCCGTGGAAGCACAGATGACCGGAGAGGATTGCTATGAGCTTACCAGACTTTCCTGCCTGGAATATGTCAGTGGTGGCGTAACGGCAGTCTTTGATATGTACCTGACCCCGGAGACCATTTTGGATGCCTTCACGGACTGCGGCATGCGAAATGTGCAGGTCAGCGGCATCAACAATTTCGGCCCGGCACCTGAGGTGATGGAAGAGCGCTACTTGAAGCTTAACGGCAAGAATTCCCTATCATCCTATATGTTTGGTGCCCATGCGGAATACACCTGTTCCCTGGAACTCATGGAGACCATTGCTGCTATGGTGCATAAATACAAGGCACCCTTCTTTACTCACAATTCCGAAACTCTTACCGAGGTGGAGGGTTGCAAGCAAAGATACGGCAAAACTCCGACCCAGCTGTGGGCAGATCTGGGAGCTTACGATTTCGGCGGCGGCGGATACCATATGGTGCATATGAGCGAGGAGGATTTTGCCATCTGTAAGGAGAAAAACCTTACGGTTGTCACCAATCCCGCTTCCAATCTGAAGCTGGCAAGCGGTATCGCACCCATCAGCCGCTTCTTAAAGGAGGGCATTCCCGTAGCCATCGGTACAGACGGCGCAGGCTCTAACAACTGCCTGGATATGTTCCGGGAAATGTTCCTGGTAACGGGCCTTGCCAAAGTAAAGGATATGGACGCCTCTTCGGTGGATGGCCTGGAGGTTTTGAAAATGGCTACGGTAAACGGAGCCCGGGCTATGGGCCTTACGGACAGCGATGTGCTGGCAGAGGGCAAATATGCAGACCTTATCATGATCGATCTGAATCAGCCCAATATGCAGCCACTTCATAACATTCCGAAGAACATCGTTTACAGCGGAACAAAGCAAAATGTGGTAATGACGGTGATCGCCGGAAAGGTAGTCTATGACCATGGCCGCTATGAGATCGGCGTCAGTCCTGAGGAACTCTACGAAAAGGGAAATGCAATCGCAGGAAGATTGTTTAAGGCATAATGGAATATCTCGTATTTTTCGCGGTGCTCTTTCTCTTTTTAGTCATCTACATTGTCCGCAATGTGATGGAGGAAAAAAAGAGGGAGAGGCGCTTTGAAGAAAGCTTAAGAACAGAATACGGAAAACGGGAGCCCAAAACCTATCCCGATGGAAGGCTGGCATCCATTCGCAGCTACTATGACAGAGGTGCGAAGGAAGCCTTTTGCCTGGATGATACTACGGCAAATGACCTGGATTTTGAAGGCGTTTTTCGTCGCATCGACAGATGCTACAGTGCAGCCGGGGAGGAGGCGCTTTACCGGATGCTGCGCATTCCCTGCTTTGACGAGGATGTGCTTTTGGAAAGAAAGCGGCTGATCACCTATTTTGATACCCACGAAGATGACCGCGTCAAGCTGCAGAAATACTTTGCCAGGGTCGGAAAAACCGGCAAATACTCGGTGTATGAGTATCTGGACAATGTGATGGCTCTGCCTGAGAAAAGCAACGCCATCCATTACCTGTTATGGGTGCTGATCGCAATATCCGTAGGGCTGATGTTTGTAAATATGTCGGCGGGGCTGCTGATGTTTCTTGGCTGTATCTGCTTTAACTTTGTGACCTATATGAAGGAAAAGGAGCGGATCCAGCCTTATCTGACCACCTTCGGGTATTTTTTGCGGATACTCGATGCGGCAAGGCAGCTTTGCGCCTTTGAGGTGGAAGGGATCCGGCAGCAGACCGATGCCATCCGGGAAAGGCTGCATGCATTTGACGGCTTCTCCAGGTTCGCTTTTTTTGTGACAGGGCAAAGTGCGATGAGCCAGGGACCGGAGGATCTTGTAATGGAATACCTTCGGATGGCGCTGCATTTGAATATCGTAAAGTTTAACTCCATGTTAAAGACCGTGCAGACCCATGAACAGGATCTGACCTTTTTGATGGAAAGCCTCGGACAGATCGAGGCGATGATTTCCGCAGGTGAGTTTGCGGCTTCCCTGCCTTATTACTGCTGGGGAACCAGAGCGGGAAAAGAAGGAGAGCGCCTGCATACGGAGGAAATCTTTCATCCCATGTTAAAGGAGCCGGTTTCCAATGGGGTGACTTTGACAACTCCCATGCTTTTAACAGGCTCCAATGCCTCGGGAAAATCAACGTTCCTAAAGACCGTGGCAGTGGCCCAGATCCTGACCCAGAGCATCGGCGTAGTTCCTGCAAAGGAATATGTTTCCGGGTTTTCCAGGGTATTTACCTCCATGGCCCTTCGGGACGATCTGGATTCCGGAAGAAGCTATTTTATTGTGGAGATCGAAGCCCTGAAGCGGATCATGGATGCAGTAGAGGGGGATTACCCCGTTATGTGCTTTGTTGATGAGGTCCTTCGGGGGACCAATACCGTAGAGCGAATCGCAGCTTCTGCACAGATTCTGTCGGAGCTGGAAAAGCGCGGCGTATTTGTGTTTGCGGCCACCCATGACATTGAGCTTACAAGGCTTTTAGAGGAAGCCTATGCTAACTATCATTTTGAAGAGACCATACAGGGAGACGATATCAGCTTCAGTTACCTGTTGCAAACCGGAAGGGCAAAAAGCAGAAATGCCATAAGGCTTCTGGGAATGCTGGGCTTTGAAGAGTCTATCATAGAAAACGCCACCGCCCGGGCAGAGCATTTTGTCAGTGAGGGCGAATGGGCGTAGGAGTGGCGATTGTTGACTGATTCGGATTTCTGTGATAGGGTTTACAGATCGGGAGAGAGCTATGAAGGTTACCATCTATACAGACGGCAGTGCCCGCGGGAACCCGGATGGACCGGGAGGATACGGCGTAGTACTGCAATATATTGATCCGAAGGGGCAGCTCCATGAAACGGAGCGGTCTGCCGGATATGTGAAAACCACCAATAACCGCATGGAGCTCATGGCTGCCATTGTGGGATTGGAGGCTTTGACAAAGCCCTGTGAGGTAACACTGTATTCCGATTCCCAATATCTGGTGAAGGCCTTTGAGGATCATTGGATCGACAGCTGGATCCTGAAGGGATGGAAAAATTCCCAGAAGAAGCCCGTCAAGAACGTGGATCTTTGGAAGAGACTTCTGGAGGCAAAAAGTAAGCATAAGGTTACTTTTGTCTGGGTGAAGGGTCACGACGGCAATCCTGGAAATGAAAGATGCGACAAGCTGGCAACAGCAGCCGCAGACGGTACAGATCTTTTGGAGGATGTGTACCAGGAGGAGTAAACTGAAAAAATGTCAAAAGAACAGATTAAAAATCTGATACGGAATTTTTATTCCTTCATAAGCCTTCTGATCGCCTTTGCTTCGGCGGTGATCCTGTGGTACATCAACGTGGCACCCGGATGGAAAAAAGGGTACTTCGGCTACAGGACCCTGATCACGGTCGGTATCATGTACTGTGCGGTTTATTATGTGTTCGCCAAGATGTATAAGGCACAGAAGATCGGAATGTATCATCTCGTGGAGCTGGCCTTTTCCCAGACACTGGCCTACGGTATTGCCGATGTCATGCTCTTTGGCGCAGCCTTCTTCTGGTTCCACAACTTTCAGAGGATCAAGGTGACACTGTTTGTGCTGGTATTTTTGCTCCAGATCTTTGTTATCGCCTGTGTGATCTTTGTGCTGAACAGACTGCATGCCAAATTCGATTCTGCCAGAAAGGTAGCCATCATCTACGGAGATGAATCCTATCAGCTCTTGGTTGCAAAGATGAAGCATTTTACCTATCGGTACAAGATTCTTGGCTGCTATGACAAGGATACGGAGCATTGGAAGCTGCGCGAGGTGATGGATGAGTGTCAGGATGTCTATGTCCATGAGGTGGATACGGACCTTCGGCAGTGGCTTTTCCAGGAGTGTATGAAGCGGGAGATCGATATCCATTTTTCCATGAACTTCTCGGATATTACTGCCAGAAGCTGTGAGGTTTCCCATTATTTCGATACCCCTTACCTTCGGAATAAGAAAACAGAGGTGACCTGGTATTATCCCATTATCAAAAGATTGTTGGATATCGTATTGTCTCTCATTGCCCTGGTGATCGCCTCGCCCTTTATGCTGATCACGGCCATTGCCATCAAGATTGAAGACGGGGGCAGTATTTTTTATAAGCAGCACAGACTGACTATGGATCAGAAGGTATTTCAGATCTATAAGTTCCGAAGCATGAAGGAAAACTCCGAAACTACGGCCAGACTGGCGTCGGAGCATGATGATCGCATCACCAAAGTGGGTGCCGTCATCAGAAGGTTCAGGATCGACGAGATCCCCCAGCTGTTTAACATTTTAATGGGTGATATGTCCATCGTGGGTCCCAGACCCGAGCGTCCTTCCATTGCAGAGGAGTATGAAAAAGAGATCCCGGAGTTTCCCATGCGCCTGAAGGTGCGTGCCGGCCTCACCGGCTATGCCCAGGTTTACGGCAAGTACAACACCACGCCGCTGGATAAGCTGAAGCTGGACCTGATCTACATCAACCAGCGCTCGGTGATGATGGACCTGCGGATCATGTTCTATACCGTGAAGATCCTGTTTATGCCCGAAAGCACCGAAGGAGTAGCAGAAGACCAGCAGACCGCGCTGCCAAAGTAGGCCGCGCCGGTCTTTGCGTCATATGCCGGCCGGGGGAGCTATGTGTTGGCCGCATAAGCCATAGCGGACAGGTCCGTATGCCCGGCCTGTATGCCCAGCCCGTGTGTCGGCCCGTGTGTCCGGCCTAAACAGAGAGGGGAGACTATGTACATCAAAACGAAGAATGTAAGCTATCAAAACAAAGCGTCTGCTTTCGGGTTACCGGTTAAATTGCTGACTCTGGTGCTCGTGATGACAGGTGCTTTTTGTATGCAATCGGTACGCGCATCTGCAGACACCTATACAGAGCCGACAGTAACGTATTACGATGTTTTTGCCAATGGATTTCCCCTGCTGATCGAGGATGGAACTGAGGCAGATACCACCACCATAAAGTGGGATAAGGATCGGAATGGAAGCTATGAGGAGGTTCTTTTGGAGAATCTTTCCCGCAGTAAAACAGAGCACACTTTTGTCGTTCATGGCGGTGCGTTAAACGGAACTGTGGAAAATGCCTCCATCACTATGACAGGTGGCTCTGTGGAAAGAATCAATGCAGGAGGGGAGTCCGATAGCAAGGATGTAACCGCAGAAGTTACGAATATGGCCGGGATTACCATAGATGGAGGGAAAGTCCATTGGATCACCTGTGGGGGCTCCTCATATTTTGGCGGCATTTCCAAGGTGAAGCAATGCGGGTTTGTGATGAACAAAGGAATGGTCGAAGGCCTGGGAATCAACGGAGATGTGAACGGCGTTGATAAGGGAGGAAAGAGTTTTCTGGATGAGGTAAGTATCTATATCAACGGAGGAACGGTTCATAGCATCAGCGATTCCTATTCCTGGTGCCGGGGGAGCACGATTGAAACGAACAGGGTCTCGGTTGTGCAGATTGACGGTGCCAATGTTGGGGAGTGTTCGATAGGAAACGCGATTTTTTCCGGGGTGACATACAATAGCCTGCCTGAGATCTTACCCAGCCTTGCAGACGGTACACAGGCGTATGCTTTTCCCTTTTCCGTGTATTGTGATGGGAAGGAGTATATTGAAAAAAAGATTGATTCCCTGATCACGGGTAGCGGTGAGGAAATCCTGTTACATGAGGCTTATACCTTTTCTGCCGAGGAGTTTCTGCCTAATATCGATACGGGGAAATATGAGACTGTTTCCATAGGCAAGCTTGTTGCCTGGCTGCCGGAACATACCGGGGTGGAGTGTGCGAAAGCTGACGGGATAGGCTTTATCACAAGTAAAACTGACAATACTAAACTTACCAATCTGGTCCCGGTTCCCAAAGTGTTATCCGATGAGAGTACGCTCTGGTACAATGGAAATGAACTTACCGGAATCTATAACCTGTCTTCCTTGAGTGTTAACAACCATCCTTACACGATCACAGGAGATGGCATATCGCAGATCAATCCCGGAACCTATACCACGACCTTTACCCTGAAGACAGGGTATAAGTGGGAGGATATGACGACCGGTGCAAAAAAGATCGTCTGGATGATCAAAGATCCCTCAAAGCAGGATCCTAAGCAGGACCCAAAGGAGCCGGGCAGTGGGGACAAGCCGCTTCCCGGAGAGAATTCGGATTTAGAAAATGAACGGATCAGTCTTGCCCGTCAGGATGAGATCCTTACAACGGCCAATACCGACAAGGGTGATCCTAAGGGCAGCAGTTTTCGGCTTTTAATGCCCAAAGTCACAAAGGTGAAAAAGAATGAGATCACCATTGGCTGGAAGCTGCTGAAGGAAGCGGACGGCTATGTGATCTATGGAGCAAAATGCGGCTCTAAGATGAAGAAGCTAAGGACCATCCAAAATCCGAAGGCTCGCAGCTGCACCTTCAAAAAACTGAAAAAGGGCACTTACTATAAATATATCGTGGTAGCGTACAAAAATGCGCAAAAGACAGAGAGCGATGAGGACGGATCTAAGATCGTACTTTCCGCCTCGACCTCCCTGCATGCAGCAACCACCGGCGGTCAAAAGAAAAACCCCCTCGGGATCAGCCTGAAGAAAAGCAGGATCAGCATAAAGCGCGGCAAAGGCGCAAAGATCCGTGCGACGATGATAAAGAAGGGCAAGGTGCAGTATCATATCGCAAAATTCCGCTATGAAAGCCAGGATCCGGATATTGCAACAGTAAGTAAAGCCGGAAAAGTCAAGGGACTGAAAAAGGGCAGAACGAAGGTCCTCATTTATACACAGAACGGAATCTACAAAACTCTTTCCGTTACAGTGAAATAAGCCGGAGGCCTGTTTCTTTCGGATAATCGTGGTTGACGGATTTGGGCTGTAAATGATAAAATGAACAGGAAATTGTAGTATTTTACGGAGGCAACCCATGAATAACGCGATCTTGTTTTTGAATCAATTTATTTCCTATATTGTACTTATGGCCATTATCGTAGCCGTCGGAGCCGCAGGTTTTGCTGTCGGTGTGAAATGGTGGAAGTCCAACGAGGCCAAGACAGCAGCACAGACGGATGATACAACCGGAGAGAATCAGCAGGCATAATTTCGGCTGAAGACAAGAGAAAGATATGTAAAGACAGATATATAAGTATGGCCATAAACAAAGGCTGTTCAGACAGGCGCAAAGGGCGCCTGTTTTAGTGTAATAAGAGAGGGGACCAATGATTTTAAAGAAAGAACAAAAGCTTCAAATGCGCGGATACAGGATTGCAGCGTTCGTTATGATCTGCCTGCTCTTTTTGTGCTTAGGAGCCGGGGAGTCTGCATATGCCGATACCTATGAGGCACCGAGAGACGGCGGGCTATGGATCTTTGGCAATGGCTTTCCTTTGCTGATCACGAACGGAAGTACAGAAAATACTACAACTATAAAATATGACAAGGATCGTAACGGCACTTATGAGTCTATGTTGGTGGAAGATAAGGTCATGTACGATGTGACGAATGGATATACGATATATGGCGGAGCCCAGAACGGCAGTGTTGAAAATACTTCCATCACCATGGAAGGAGGCAGTGTTTGGGAAATCAGAGGTGGTGGACAATCCTGGAACTGGAATGGATATGACGAAGTGACAGGAACGACTCAGATCACCATCAAGGGCGGATTGGTTCATTCAGTAAATGGCGGGGGAGAGGCAATGGGCGGCAGCCAGAACTCGGTCAATAAAGCATCTATCCTGATGGAGGACGGAACTGTAGAAAATCTCTCGCTGGCAGGAGATACACCTTCGAATGAAGCGACCAATAATATGAAAGAGATCAGTGTCATCATAAAAGGCGGAACGGTTAAATCTTTCAGGGATCATGATGATGTGAGGAGTGGAAGTAAGGTCACGGTTGGTAAGGTTTCGAAAATTCAGATTTCAAATGCGAATGTTGGAAAGCTTCAAATATCTTCAGGATGGGTGACATTTGAAAACCCGATTCCGGAGAATCCTACAGATGATAAAGGAACGAAACTGTATCCCGTTGAACTGGATCTGGTATATAACGGATCACCATATCTTGATCAGAAGATCGATAATCTGATCACCGCTGCCGGAAAAACGATCACTTTGAAAAATGCCTATACGTATGATCCGGATAACAAGAATACAAAAGCCAGAATCACAGCCTGGCTTCCTCAAAATACACAGATTGACGCTGCAACTGCCACATCAGGTACCACAACAATCAGTTTTGTAAATCAGGGATCTGCCATCAAAGCAGGAGGCAGCAAAACATCCGGAACCCTTACCAATCTGGTTAAGGTCCCCACAGTTTCCGATTCGCAGCCTACCTATACCGGTAAATCTATCAGCGGCCTAACGGGTCTGAGTCCGGCCTCGTCTTATGCACCTTATACCATAACAGGGGATGCTCCTTATCAGATCAATGCAGGCAACTATAAGACTACTTTCACGCTGAGAAAGGGGTATAAATGGGCGGATAATACTACAAAGGCCAAAACCTATAACTGGTCGATCAAAAAGGCTACGCAAAATCCCCCGAACATTTTAAGGACAAGGGCTGAGTCGGGATATCAGAAAAACGATGGCGCTGTACTTGAGCTTACCGAGGACATGGAGTATTCCGTTGACAAGAAGAAATGGATTTCCCTGGCGGGGAAGCTGGATAAAAGCGGGAATCTGAATGGTCTTGCACCGGGCACCTATTATTTTCGATATGCGGAAACGCCCAATTATATTGCGTCAAATTACACCCAAGCAGTAGTAAGTCCGGCGCAGGTCTATTTACTATCTCTTCTGGATTACGAAACCGGAGAACTATTGGAGATCATTCCGGGAGAGGTCATAGTAGAGGGCAGCAGTAAGGCCTATTTTCCGGAAAAGTATATGGACTATGGATTGTTCTCGCGCGGAAGTGCCGGGGAGGCTGATGTGACTCTTTTTGTAAAAACAGAGAAAGATGGCAGAAGGTTCCTGCCCTTGTATGTAAATACTTCTCTGTATGCGCTTCCCCCGGTCTATGAAGAGGCACAGGTCAGTTTTGATCTAAAGGATTCAAAAAAGAGCAGCATTGTGCTTGAGAATGATAGCCTTCTTAGGTATGCTTCTGCCCAAACACGGTGGGAAAACCGGATTGCAGGATATTTTTACAAGGCGATCCGTTCTATGGCTAAAGAGGGTGTCTTTGGTAATCAAAGCAATATGACGACAGAAGAGCTGGAGCGGTTTATCTGTGACAATACATTTTATGTAACACCCTGTGCGGCGGATTCTACGTTGTTAACGAAGGAAGAATTGGATATGGCCAATCAGGCCTGCAGCGATGTGCGGGTGATTCCGCATATTACCCTGACGCCGCAGGAGGATTCGGTATTGGCTGTCGATCTGGATATCGAAAAACCGGAATCAATCTATATGAATGATAAGATAACGGTCAATTTTACAGGGCAGAAAAAAGACGGGGTATCTACCGTTACCGTGCTGGAGCTTGGAAAGGTGCCGGATGCGGGTCAGGAAAGGATCCTCTTGAGAGAACCTGTCAGAAACGTAGTATATACGATCACGAAGCTTACCGTAAAATACGGAAGCGGAGAGGATCCGGATGACAAGCCGACAGACGGATCCGAAGAGAGCGGATCAAAGAAGCCGGGATCAGACGAGGCGGGATCTAAGGATCCCGGATCACAGGAAGGGGGATCCGATCAAATAAAGGAGCCGGAAACAGGTCCTTCGGAGCAGATGAAAGAGGATGAGAATGGGCCGGTTAAGCTTGCTGAGCAGGAGAAGATCATTACCGGAGCCAATACAGATAAAAGCGACCCGAAGGGGGCGTGCTTCAGATATCTAAGGCCCAGGCTTTCCAAGGCGAAAAAACATGAGCTTACCCTGAGCTGGGAAAAAATCAAAAAAGCGGACGGCTATGTCATTTACGGAGCAAAATGCGGCTCAAAGATGAAACGGCTCAAAACCATCGGTAAGGCATCGAAGCACAGCTTAAAATTGAAGAAGCTAAAGCCGGGTACGTACTATAAGTATATTGTGGTGGCCTATAAAAACACCGATGCCGGAGAAGTGGCACTTCATACCTCCACCTCGGTTCATGCGGCAACCTCGGGCGGGAGAAAGAACAATCCTCTTGGGATCAGGCTGAAGAACAACAAACTGAAGGTAAAGAAGAAAAAAGCAGCAAAGATCAGGGGAACCATCAAAAAGAAGGGCAAGGTACAGTTCCATATTGCCAAACTGCGCTATGAGAGCCTGAATTCGAAAATTGCCACCGTGAATAAAAAGGGCAAGGTCAAAGGAAAGAAAAAAGGAAAGACTTCCATCCTGGTTTATACCCAGAACGGAATCTGGAAAAAGATGAAGATTACCGTCAAATGAGCATAGGAGGTTTTTATGGCTAAATCCGAAAACCAGAAAATGAAGCTGCTGTACATCCTGAAGCTCCTGGAGGAAAAGAGCGATGAAAACCATCCCGTTTCCACCCAGCAGATCATCGACTACCTGGACCGACAGCAGATCAAGGCAGAGCGAAAGACGGTATATTCCGATATCCGGACCCTGGAGGACTTTGGCTATGAGATCGCAGCCAAGAAGGGAAAGGAGAGCGGCTACTATCTGAAAACCCGCAGATTTGAAACGGCGGAGTTAAAGCTTTTGGTGGATGCGGTGCTGGCAAGCAAATTCATTACAGCCCAGAAGACCAAGCAGCTCATTAAGAAGCTTACGGACCTGTCCAGCATCTATGACTCCGGTCAGCTCAAACGACAGCTCTTTATGGAGCGCATCAAAAATGAGAACGATCAGGTGTATCTGAACGTGGATGAGATCCATCGTGCCATTCGGGAGAATAAAAAGATCGCTTTCTATTATTATAGTTGGGGGAAGGATAAACGACTCCATGCCAGAAGGAACCAAAAACGCTATCGCATCAGTCCCTTTTACCTGATCTGGAAGGATGAGTACTATTACCTGGTTGCCTTCGATGAGGAGCAGGGGATCACCAAGTACTACCGGGTAGATAAGATGCAGGAGATGGAGGTCCTGGAGGAAAAACGAGAAGGCCATGAGATCACGGGACAGGTCAATCCCGCTGAGATCGCCAGTAGGGACTTTTCCATGTTTGCCGGGAAAAATCAAAGCGTAACCCTGTTTTTCCCCGAAGAGATGATCGGTGTGGTGATTGATCGTTTCGGAAAAGATATCACCATCAGGCAAAGAGACGAGGAAACCTTCTCTGCAAGAGTGTCCGTTTCCGTCTCCAAACAGTTCTTTGGATGGCTCTCAGGCTTCGGCGGACAGATCAAGATCGAGATGCCTGGAGAGGTCAGGGAAGAGTACATCGCCTATCTGCAGGAGATTCTGGATACTTACAACTAAGAACATAAGGACAGTAGCATTTTTTACAATGGCTACTGTCTTTTTTTGTTCAAATCTCACAAAGGAAAGAAAAGAGACCTTCTTGAATTGACATCCCCGAGCCAATCCCTTATACTGAAAACCGGGCACAAGATATTGTGACTGATTAAAATTTACACACTACATCTTCTGTAAAAGGATCACAGAATATAACAGAGAAAAGCAAGGATGCCGGACGAAACGTACCATCATATTGTCCGGCTCATTATATCCTTTGCGGAAGGGTAAAAGCCAATATGGAGGAGACAGAGACTATGGCGGAATTGTCGCAAAAAGAAGTAAAGACGGAAACAGACGGCATCGATTACGGCAGTCAGTTTCACCCGAAAAAAGATGTGAAGGTCATCAAAAAGGACGGGAGCCTGGAGGCATTCAATGTACAGAAGGTCATTGACGCCGTGGGGAAATCCGCATACCGTGCGCTGACCAAGTTCACAGAGGAAGAGAAGATGCATATCTGCCAGTATGTGGTGGATAAGGTGGATGAGCTGGATGATGACAAGATCCCCATCCCCATTATGCATAATATCGTGGAGTCTGCCTTAGAGGACGTAAAGCCCATCGTGGCAAAATCCTACCGCGACTACCGCAACTATAAGCAGGATTTCGTCAAAATGATGGATGATGTCTATAAAAAGAGCCAGTCCATCATGTATGTAGGCGACAAGGAAAATGCCAACACCGACTCTGCTTTGGTTTCCACCAAGAGAAGTCTCATCTTTAACCAGTTCAATAAGGAGCTCTATCAGAAGTTCTTTATGACTACCGAGGAGATTCAGGCCTGCAGAGACGGCTATATCTATGTCCATGATATGTCTGCAAGACGTGATACCATGAACTGCTGCCTCTTTGACGTGGCAAATGTGTTATCAGGCGGCTTTGAAATGGGTAACATCTGGTACAACGAGCCCAAGACTCTGGACGTAGCCTTTGATGTCATCGGTGATATCGTGCTTTCCGCTGCCAGCCAGCAGTACGGCGGCTTTACCGTGCCTGAGGTAGATAAGATCTTAGAGCCCTATGCGGAAAAATCCTATAACAAGAACATCAAAAAATACACCCGCCTGGGGATCGACAAGGTGACTGCAGAAGCAGAAGCCTGGGCAGATGTATGCAAGGAGTTTGAGCAGGGCTTCCAGGGCTGGGAGTACAAGTTCAATACCGTTGCGTCCAGCCGTGGTGACTATCCCTTCATTACCGTAACCGCAGGTCTCGGCAAGACCAGATTTGCAAAACAGGCCACCATCTCCATGCTGAATGTAAGGCGTAAGGGACAGGGCAAGAAGGATCACAAGAAGCCTGTTCTGTTCCCGAAGATCGTATTTTTATATGATGAAAACCTTCACGGCCCCGGAAAGGAACTGGAGGATGTCTTTGAAGCAGGCGTAGAGTGCTCTGCAAAGACCATGTATCCCGATTGGCTGTCCCTTACCGGAAAAGGCTATATCGCCAGCATGTACAAGCAGTACGGAAAGGTTATCTCCCCCATGGGATGTCGTGCTTTCCTGTCACCCTGGTATGTGAGAGGCGGTATGAATCCTGCTGATGAAAATGATGAGCCTGTATTCGTGGGCCGTTTCAACATCGGTGCCGTTTCCCTGCACCTTCCCATGATCCTGGCCAAGTCCAGACAGGAGAGCAGAGACTTTTACGAGGTGCTGGATTACTATCTGAACCTCATCAGACAGCTGCACATCAGAACCTATGCATACCTGGGCGAGATGCGTGCCTCCACCAACCCCCTGGCTTACTGCGAAGGTGGTTTCTTAGGCGGGCATCTGCAGCTCCACGATAAGATCAAACCCATTCTGAAGGCAGCTACCGCATCCTTCGGTATCACCGCCTTTAACGAGCTCCAGGAGCTTTATAACGGAAAATCCCTGGTAGAGGACGGCGAGTTTGCTCTTGAGGTACTTGAGCATATCAATGAAAAGGTAAAGCAGTTTAAGGAAGAGGACGGCCATTTGTATGCCATCTACGGAACCCCCGCCGAGAACCTCTGCGGTCTGCAGGTTAAGCAGTTCAGAGCAAAGTACGGCATCGTAGAAGGTGTATCCGACAGAGATTATGTTTCCAACAGCTTCCACTGCCATGTAACCGAGGATATTACCCCCATTGAGAAGCAGGATAAGGAGTATCGTTTCTGGGAGCTTTCCAACGGCGGCAAGATCCAGTATGTGAAGTATCCCATCGATTATAATCTCGAGGCCATCAAGACCCTGATCCGCAGGGCAATGGATATGGGCTTTTATGAAGGCGTCAATATGTCCCTGGCCTACTGCGATGACTGCGGTCATCAGGAGCTGGAGATGGATGTGTGCCCCAAGTGCGGCAGCCGCAACCTTACTAAGATTGACCGCATGAACGGTTATCTGGCTTACAGCCGCGTCCACGGCGACACCAGACTTTCGGATGCGAAGATGGCGGAAATCGCCGAAAGGAAAAGCATGTAAGGCAACAGTTTTGCCGGATAAAAATATACTATAACGAGGAAACTATGAGATACCACAACATAACTCACGATGATATGTTAAACGGAGACGGCCTTAGGGTGGTTCTTTGGGTGGCGGGCTGTGCCCACTGCTGTAAGGAGTGCCAGAATCCCATTACCTGGGATCCCAACGGCGGCCTGGAATTTGATGAAGCTGCAAAGCAGGAGATCTTTGATCAGCTGGAAAAAGACTATATTTCGGGTATCACCTTTTCCGGAGGAGATCCGCTGCATCCGGCTAACAGAGTCGGCGTTCGCAACCTGATGGCGGAGATCAAGGAAAAGTTCCCGGATAAGACCATCTGGATGTACACCGGAGACAGCTGGGAGCATGTGCTACATTATCCGGCCATGCAATATGTAGATGTGCTGGTGGATGGAGAGTTTGAAGTCGAGAAAAAAGACCCCAAGCTTCTTTGGAAGGGGTCCTCAAATCAGAGAGTGGTAGATGTAAAGGCCACCCTTGCAAAAACGGATCCTACGACGCCGGTACTCTGGTGCAATGATTATGCAAACATCCGGCATCCATCCGCAATGCGGGCGGCCTGTGACATATAAGTTAGCGATAGGTTACTGCTTTCCGGTGGAACCAAAGCCGTCGCGGTTAGCGCCTGTTAACCGATCCACTTCATCGAAGTTGATCTGAGGCTGGTTTTCCATGATACGGAATTGACAGATACGGTCATTCTTGTGGATCTCGGTGTCGCGCATGGCCAGAACGGGCATGCGCCACCAATCATCGGGACCGCAGTAGGAGTGATCGATGATGCCGCAGTGGTTGGTCTGGATCACACCAAAGTTTTTATAGGTAGAACTACGGGGCACGATATGGGCTTCATAGCCTTCCGGAAGCTCCATGGCGACTCCCAAATGGATCAGTTTGAATTCGCCTTTTTTCAGGAACACGTCCTCGGCGCTGCGAAGATCGATCCAATCGGATTTGCCGTCGATATACTTGAGTTTTTCGATCTCATCATTTAAATATTGAATCTTGATGGTTTGCATAGGGTGATTTCTCCTTTGACTTATTTGGGAAATGGGTTCCCTGCTTCATCTTAACGAAGGATGAGGCAAAAAGCAAACGAAAATTATTAAGATGCAGATAGGCGAAACCGTTTTCGCCTTATTTGCGTTTACATAAATGACCGAATTTGTCGAATTTCATACCTAAAATACCACCATTGTGCAAACAATAGTTGCAAATTCGCTTTTCTTCATGCTACAATAGAATCACAAGAAAGAGAGCGAACACATCGCAAAACACGGCTAAAATAAAAGGGTTTATGGTAGGCAAAGGATGGCCGGGTCATACCCGCAACTCACGAAACAGTTTCGAATTGTTTTCAAAATCATCCTACAACACAACAAAATAATTAAGTTAACCAACATAGAAAAAACACAAACTTAATTATTTACAAAAATTTAATTTAGTCTTATAATAGTTTTGCTATGGTGCGTTCATTGTCGGAAAAACGGTGAAAACATCAATTAACTGGTAGGGAGTGAAGTCTATGAAATGTTTAGTATGTGGTAAAGATGCATCGAATGAAGTTTGCAACAACTGCATTCGTATGGAGAAAATTTTATACCAAAAGGAATGGTCCCATAAGGCCGGACTTTTGGCACGAAATGAAGATTACCGTGTGGCAGTTTCCAATCTGCGAATCAGCGGACGTCTTTCCATGGGTGACAACAACAAGGGACTGAATACCAGAATCGATAATTTCTCACATTATCTGTTGAATGTACGGAATGTGACTGCTACCTCTAAGGATATCTGTATTCAGGTAGAGGGAACCGGAGAGAACAAGTACTCCAGATTCCTGTATCTGCCCGGATTTTCAGAAGGCGATCAGCTTATGAGAGCCATCCAGGATGCAAAAGAGAAGGCAACGGCATTGACCGAGAGGATCAGACAGAGCACTGGAGGCGGTGGCGCAAGTCCTGCTGCTCCTTCTTCACCTGCTCCTGCGCCTGCTCCGAGACCGGCAGCACCTGCACCGGCTCCCGCACCTGCAGCAGCAGCGCCCGCACCTGCTCCGGCTCCGGCCCCTGCAGCACCGGCTCCTGCACCTGCACCGGCACCCAACACCACAGATACCATTGCACTGGCAGGTATCGCAGAGGATATTTCCGAATTCGAGACCAAGATCAAGAAGCTCAAAGTGCTTCGTGACAACGGAATCTTATCCGATGCTGAGTATGAAGCAGAGAAGAAGAAACTGGTTAGCATCTTCTAACATTGTTTTAGATTAACTGAATGATAAAGATTAAAAGGCGGAGAGTAAAAGCTCCGCTTTTTAAACGTTTATAGAGACAAAAAGAACGGAGGATTTTCAAGTGGCAAAGATCAGAACCAGATTTGCACCTTCCCCCACGGGTAGAATGCATGTTGGTAACTTAAGGACGGCGCTGTATGCCTATCTTGTGGCAAAGCATGAGGGTGGCGATTTCATTCTCAGAATCGAGGATACCGACCAGGAGCGCTATGTGGAAGGCGCTGTGGATATCATTTACAGAACGCTGGAAAAGGCAGGCCTCATACACGATGAAGGCCCCG
The DNA here is from genome assembly GCA_016282595.1 of Lachnospiraceae bacterium. Lineage (GTDB taxonomy): Bacteria > Bacillota > Clostridia > Lachnospirales > Lachnospiraceae > RGIG7926. The sequence goes on along the minus strand of JAEEKV010000225.1, from coordinate 7,933 downwards.
ATAAGGACAAGGGATTCGGACCTTATGTACAGAGCGAGCGTCAGGCTCAGGGCATCTATCTTAAGTATGCAAAGGAGCTTATCGAAAAGGGCAAGGCATATTACTGCTTCTGCGATAAGGAGCGCCTGGAGGGGCTTTCCCAGACCATTACCATGGAAGACGGCTCCACCAAGGAGATCAATGTCTATGACAAGCATTGCCTGTCCCTTAGCAAAGAGGAGATCGAGGCCAATCTGGCAGCCGGAAAGCCCTATGTCATCCGTCAGAACGTACCTGCGGAAGGTACCACCAGCTTCCAGGATGAGCTTTACGGAGAGATTTCCGTGGATAACAGGGAACTGGACGATATGATCCTCATCAAATCCGATGGCTATCCCACCTATAACTTTGCTAATGTGGTAGATGATCATCTCATGGGCATTACCCATGTAGTAAGAGGCAACGAGTACCTTTCTTCCTCTCCGAAGTACAATCTGCTTTATGAAGCCTTCGGATGGGAGATTCCCAAGTACATTCACTGCCCCCTGATCACCGATGAAAATCATCAGAAGCTGTCCAAGAGAAGCGGACATTCTTCCTACGAGGATCTCATTGAGCAGGGCTTTTTGTCGGAAGCAGTGGTAAACTTTGTAGCCCTTCTGGGATGGTCCCCTTCGGATAACCGGGAGATCTTCTCCTTAGAGGAGCTGGTGGAGGCTTTTGACTACACCCACATTTCCAAATCTCCTGCGGTATTTGATTTTACCAAGCTTAAATGGATGAACGGCGAATACGTTAAGGCAATGCCCTTTGACGCCTTTTATGAAAAGGCTCTGCCCTATATCAAAGAGGCAGTTGGTCGTGAGATGGACTATGAGACCGTAGCCAAAATGGTGCAGACCAGAATTGAGATCTATCCGGACATTCCCGCTTTGATCGACTTTTTCAAAGAGGTTCCGGAATATGATGTGGCAATGTATTACCACAAAAAGATGAAGACCGATGCAGCGTCCTCCCTGAAGGTGCTTCAGGAAGTGCTGCCCATCCTTTCCGAGCAGGAGGATTATTCCAACGACGCTTTGTACGAGCGGCTTTTGGCCTTTGCCCAGGAAAAGGAGTACAAGAACGGATACGTGATGTGGCCGATCCGTACCGCGGTTTCCGGCAAGCAGATGACCCCCGGCGGGGCAACGGAACTGATGGCGCTTTTGGGGAAAGAAGAGAGCCTTTCCCGTATCGAGAAAGCCATCGAGAAACTGACAGCGGCTGTTTAATTTCATAAACGAGGCAAATATGACACAAACAAGACCGAGCGAAAGCGGTGCCACAAAGGCGCAGCTGGAAGCGATGCATTTTGGTCTTGGACAGATGCTGATCCTGGCGGGCCCGGGCTCCGGAAAAACCCGGGTGATCACCGGCAGGATCAGGTATCTGATCGAAGAAAAGGGCGTTTCGCCGCAGCAGATTCTGACCATCACCTTTACCAAGAGTGCTGCGCTGCAGATGAAGCGGCGGGCCATAGAAGAATGCAACGCTGCAAGACAGAGCGTATTTGGTACCTTTCACAGTTTTTTCTATCAGATTTTAAGAACATCAGGTTATTATCAGGGTTTTTCATTTATTTCCCCTTATCAACAGCAAAAGATCATCAAAAGCCTATTGGAAAGATCACCCATCAAGGATCCGCAGTTGGCTGTTTCGGCCATTTCCTATTGGAAGAATACAGGCAAAACGCCTCCGCAGATGGCAGGCGATGAAATAGAAAAGTTAGCAAAGGCTTACATACAGGAATGCAGGGATCGAAGAAAACTGGATTTTGACGATCTTTTATTGTCGTGCAAACAGGAGCTTTCGGGAAAGCCGGCCCTGCTTTCCTTTTGGAAAAAGCGTTTTACCTATATCCAGATTGATGAATTTCAGGATATCAATCCCATTCAGTACGAGATTGTCAGGCTTCTTTGCGGGGAGTCGGGGAATCTTTTTGTGGTGGGAGATGATGACCAGTCCATCTATTCCTTCCGGGGTTCGGATCCATCCTACATGAAGCTGTTTTTGGAAGATTATCCGCATGCTAAAACCTGTATGCTGAACATCAATTTCCGCTGTGGCAAAGACATTGTAACATCTTCCCTTCGATGTATCTCTAATAATCAAAACCGCTTTGAGAAGCAGATTATCGCAGCTGAGACAGCGGAGCCAGGGAGGGTGGAAATACTGGCTTTTGATAGTGAGGAGGCGGAGACAGCTTTTGTTATACAGCAGCTTTTACAACCTGAGGGAGACGAAACTTCAGCCACCGCAGCCACCACAGCCGTCGCAGATGCCACAGCCGCCGCAGATGCTACAGTCGCCACAGCCGCTACAACCGCCACAGCCACCACGGCCGCCATCCTGGTTCGCACCAACGCAGAAATGGAGCGCTTTGCCGCCGATCTGGTGTCACGCAAGATCCCCTTCTTCATCCGGGAGAAACGAAAGAACGAACTGGCTACGGAAGCGGTGACAGACTTTATGGCCTTTCTGCGCTTTTCCTGTCTTGCATGTGGTCCGAAGGATTGCAGAAGAAAGGACCTTCTGGCCTTCATGAACAAGCCGGAAAAGGGTCTTTCCAGACGGGTTCTGACTGGTGAGATAGTAGATCCGAGAGAGGTGCTGATAGAATGTGAAAGGCAGGGAGATGCGGCCCTTGGAAACCGCTTTCAAAAGCTGTTCACAAAGCTGTCCATCCCCAAGGATCTGGACTACTTTGGGGCTTTAACCTTCTTTTGGAAAACCCTGGGGTATGAGACATATTGCAAGCAGATGGCAGAGGGGATCCGGGAGAAGAACGAAGCTTCCGTCAGCCGCCTCTTTTCCCTTACGCACATCAAAACCCCTGCTGAGTTTTTGGCCTTTTATGAGGAGTATGAAAGGGGGATCCTGCAGCAGCCTGCTGCCGAGACACCGGTTCCTGAAGACAGACCTGTGATCATGACCTATCATGGGGCCAAGGGATTGGAGTTTGACAACGTTTTCCTGCCCGGGGTGAATGAAGGTGCGGTGCCTCATGGCCGCAACCTGACAGCAGGGGAGACAGAGGAGGAGCGCCGAATGTTTTACGTGGCAATGACAAGGGCGAAGGAAAGGCTTGTGATGAGCTATGTGACCTTTCGGGAAGCTTCGATTTTTCTGGAAGAACTCCTTTTTTCTGATGATAATCGGGGGTAGATAGAGTATAATAGAACAGGTGCGGGGTTCCTGCAACGAAATTCCCGAAACCCTGACGATGGAGCTTCGTGACGGAACAGCCGCCAAAAGGATGAACAAGCTGACCAAACAGTTCAAAAAACGGAGGAAACTATGCGGATCTTGCACACAGCAGACTGGCACCTCGGTAATACTATGCATAATATTGACAGACAGAGCGAGCAGGAAGCCTTTCTTGACTGGCTCTTGTTTGTCGTTAAAGACAGACAGATCGATACCCTGATCGTGGCGGGAGATGTGTTTGATACCTACACGCCGCCCAACTGGGCCCAGAAGATCTATTACAGATTTCTGGCATCCCTTATCACCACCGGGTGTCGGAATGTCATTCTGGTAGGCGGGAATCACGATTCCGGGAACCTTCTGGATGCCCCAAGGGAGATTTTGGATGCCATCAATATTCATGTGGTTGGCAATATCGGAGGAAAGAACATCGAGGATATGGTGTTCCCTCTGTCGGATGAGGAGGGACAGATCTGCGGCGTAGCTGCGGCGGTGCCCTATGTATCTGAGATCATGCTGAAGGACTTTTGCGAAGCAAAGGAGTACGTCAAGGGAACCTTTTCCGATGCCGGTTTTTCAGGTTTGTATGGAGCGTTTTTGGAAAAAGCCAAAGCCCTGACCGGCGGGAAGACCATGCCGCTCATCGCCACCGGACACCTTTATGCAGCAGGGCTGGAAGGCCGCTACGAAGGGGTGGAGGAAGAAAAGAAAACCGATGATGGCGTACGGCAGATCGATGTGGTTGGGAATCTTGGCAAGGTGCATGCTGCATCCTTCCCGGATGAATTTGACTATGTGGCTCTGGGCCATATCCATTACCAGACCAGAGTGGCCAAAAAGGAGCAGATCCGGTACAGCGGCTCCCCCTTTGTTATGGGCTTTGACGAGGATAGGATCCCGCGCTATGTTCTTTTGGCAGAGCTTTCGCATGATGAAAGCAGGAATGAGCTGTCTGTGGAAAAAATCGAGGTTCCGCAGCAGATCAGATTCAGACGTCTTTCGGGGAAAAAAGAAGAGATCGAAAGGGCGCTGGAGGACATTCGGGCAAGGGGTCATGACAGCGAGCCGTATGAAAAGCTTTGCCTCGAGATCTGCTATGAAGCAGGTGACGGCCAGGCACTTCATGAGCTTGCAGAGCAGACAGAGCTTCCCGAAAAGGTCAGCATCGTCAGCTGGAAGCCGAAGGAAAACAGACACACCTATCAGGCGGATTTTGGCGCTCATGATATGCACAGCATGAGCAATATCGCACCGCAGGATATCGTGAGGCAGCTCGTCTTATCCAAGACGGAGCTGGATACCGAAGGCAAAACCGAAGAAGAGATCAAAAGACTTGAGGATGAGGAGGTTGCAAAGTACCTGCCGTATTTCGTGGAGGCCTTTGAAGCGGTGCAAAGCGGAGGTGACTATGAGGATCAATAAGCTCACATTCGAAAACCTGAATTCCTATGAGGGAAAGGTGGAGATTGATTTTACGCACCCCGACTTTGCCAAAGGAAACAACCAGTTTGTGATCTGCGGCCCCATGGGTGCCGGTAAATCGACCATATTGGACGCCATCACCCTGGCTCTCTTCGGCAGCACCGCAAGACTGGGAAGAATGACCATCTCCAGCAGAGAAGCATCAGGGGAGCTGATGAACAAAAGGTCCGTTTCCTGCAGTGCATCTGTGGTATATTCCTGTGCAAAAGGGAACTTTGAAAGCAGCTTTCTGCAGCGCCGTGCCAGAGGAAAGCTGAGCGGCAAACTGCAGCCTCCGGAGTGCCGTATCATCAATGCGGATACCGGGGAGGATCAGATCGACAGCAGGACCACGGATGCCCTGGGAAAGAAAAACGAAGAAATCATCGGACTTTCCTACGATCAATTTGTACGCTGTATCCTGATCCCGCAGGGAGAGTTTGAAACATTCCTGCAAAGCAGTGACCGGGAAAAGGCAGCCATCCTGGCAAAGCTTTCCCATACCGAATACTATAAAAAAGTGGCGGTAAAGCTCAATGAAAAAGCCTCTGCAATCAGCAAAGAATACCATGAATTGGAGGCGGAAAGGGATCGCTTTGCGGTTCTGTCACCGGAGGATAGAAGCAAAAACGAGGAAGAAAAACTGCGGCTTGCCGGAGAAGTGAAAGAGCAAGCGAAGGCCCAGGGATCCTTGCAGGAAAAGCTTTCCTGGATCGCCAGAGTGGAAGAGGCAAACAGAACCTTTGAAGGGACGAAGAAGGCTTTGGAGCAGCTTCAAAGCAAGGCTGAAGAGTTTGGGCAAAAGTCCAAAAAGTTAGCAAATGCTAACAAAGCAAAGGACTGCGAACTGCCTTATAAAAGCCTGATCGATGCGCAAAGAGCCCTTGCAGACGAGACGGAAAAAGAGAAAAAGGCGCAGCAGATCCTTTTAGATAATCAAAATAGGTTGGAGAGCGTTAGGGAGGCTTATCAAACGGCCGAGCAGGCTTATCTGGATAAGAAGACGGAAAAGCAAAAACTACAGATCCTTTGGGATCAGGTGCATGAACTTGACAGCCGTTTTATGTCTGCGAGTGCCATCCAAAAGGAAAAACACGAAGCCTATAACAAAGCCGTTGATTCCTATAGGAGTGCGAAAAGTATTTATGATGATTGCCATGCTCAAAAAGAGCAGTTGGAAGAGAAACTCAAAGAACAAAAGGAGTATCTGGGCAGTCATTCCGTGGACGGGGAACTCTCCAGCGTTCTTGCCGTATTTAAGGAAAAGAAGGATGACCTTTCCGATGCATGGTTGATGCTGGCATATACAGGCGATGAGACCCGGCGGCTTTCCCGCGAAGGAGCACAGATCGCTGAAAAGAAAGAAGAATTGCAAACAAGCCTTCGAAGCTTGGAAGATAAGCTGAAGGAATATATCAGCGACCGGTATAAACAGGTGGTGGGTATCCTTCGACGAGACTTGACGGTGGGGAAACCATGTCCTGTCTGCCGGAAAATAGTCGGTGGCGATGGGGTTGAGGATGAAAGTGCTCATGATCATACATCTGAGGCGGATAAGGAATTAAATGCCCGGGTGTTGGAGATGGAAGAGCAGATCCGTCAAACGGAAGAGACACTATCTGATCTGGAAACAAAACGCATCAAACAGGAAGGCGATCTGGCCGGTGTAAAGCGCGATGAGGAAAAGGCAGAAACCGCTAAGGAGAAAACCGTTGCCGATCTGAATGAACTGCTTGCGGCATGGGATATTCAGCTTGCCGGTGATTGTGATGACACTGAGCTTTCGGCAGTGCAAAAGCAGCTTGAACAAAGAGACGCGAAGTATCAACAGACAAATGATGCCTATACTGAGGCTGACAGAAAGTATCGGGACCTTGCCGGTAAACTGGAGGCCGTCGATTTTAAGCAAGCAGAGATAACCTGCATAGAAGCTAAACAGGTTGCGGAACTTGCTCTGGATGACTTGAGAAAAATCAGAGATCAGCGCATAGAACTTTTCGGAGAGACCCCGGTCAAAGAAGCCGAAAAGCGGTTTGATGCGGAGCTTTTGGCAAAGGAAGCGGATAGCAAACAAAAAGCCGAGAAGCTTTCAACCGTCAGAGAAGCCATCCGGTCCGCTGAATCTGCAGGCGAACAGTGCGCCATCCGCATCGGGGAAACAGTAGAGAAGATCAAAGCCTGCGAAGCCGCCTTTTCAGAGGCACTTGTACGAAACGGATTTGCCGATGAGACGGAGTTTTTATCCTGTATCGTGGAACCTGCGCAGCTTCAGACATTGGAGACTGAAGTCAGAGACTACGAAAAGAAAAAGACCGCAGCCGAAACATCCCTGAAGGATGCAAAGGAAAACCTGACAAAACTGCAGGAAACTCCCCAGACCGAGGAAAGCGCTGAAGCTCTGCAGCAGAACTTGCAGCAGCTGCAGGCAAAGATGCAGGATAACAACCAGCGGATAGGTGCGTTGGAAGAGATCCTGAAAAATGATGACCAAAACAGGATTAAGCGCGCCGAAGCTGAGAAGCGTCTGGAAGATGTGGGTAAGGAAGGCAGGATCTTTGCCAGGATCAGTGAGATGCTGGGAAAGAACGATGGATCTGATTTTGAAGTGTTTGTTCAGTCCATTGCAATGAAGAGCCTTCTGGCGAAGGCAAACCAATACCTTTCCGGGATCATACCCAAATATGAACTGGTACAAAAAAGCGGATCCATCGACTTTGAAGTCCATGAAACCGCAGGAGACGGCAATGTATCTGTCAGACAGGTATCCAATTTCAGCGGCGGTGAACGCTTCATCATCAGCCTCTGCCTGGCCCTTGCCATGTCAGAGTTTGCAGGACGAAACGGAGACGTGGAGTGCATCTTCCTTGATGAGGGCTTCGGAACCCTGAGCGGCCAGCCTCTTTTAGATGCCATCGATGCCTTAAAGCGCCTGTCCTCCACCGGAAAGATGCTCGGCATCATCACACATATCGAAACCGTGATCCAGGCCTTTATGCCAATCGAAGCCGTCCGGAAGGGCGATCGCAGCATCCTTACGGGACCGGGAGTCACTTACACACCGGCAGCTATGATTAAGTGAATTTATTTGATGAGCGCGAGCCGGAGGCAATTGTTTCCGATGCGACTTGCGTCCGTAAGGCGTATATGCATTCAATGAGCAACAGGTGAGATCTGACCCTCCGGCGGTGAGTTCGGCTGCCTGCGAAGCAGGCAACGTATGTTTGAACTAAGCCGGAGGGTGCAG
>JAEEKV010000224.1 GCA_016282595.1 Lachnospiraceae bacterium | reverse complement strand
GTAAACGATCAAAATATGGGTACCCCGCTCATAGCCTGCCTGAGCGCTTACCGTAAAGATATAGTGGGTTTTTTCATTGAAGAACAAACACACCAGGATCACCAGGTTAGGAACCAGGGTCAAAAACTTTTTCCACAGAGGCCGCACCCTGAACCAGGTTTTTGTAACGGAAAATACAAACAGCAGATACCAGGTATTGGTAAAGTTCCGGCAGAAATAGTAGATGTATTCACAGATTTTTACCCAAAGGATCGGTCCCGGACCGATGGGAAATCCGCCCCTGTAGGCAAACTGCTCCAGGATCTCGGCAACATCCGCCATAAATGCACTGGCAAGCACCACAAGAAAGAGACGGTTACTCCTTCCCTTTGTCATGCCGCGGCTGATAGCGGTAGATATGATGATCAAAAAGATCGGCAAAGCCGCAATGTCAAAATAGATCCTTGAAATCACAGTTTATCTCCTTGCAAAAATAAGTCCCACTGTTCCGGGTCCGCAGTTGGAAGAGATAGCCGGAGAAGCCTTTTGGAAATAGACCTTTTCAAAGGGTACATATTCCAGCGCCATATCCCGGATGGCTTCCACCTCGCTTTTCCGCATGCCCGCATAGGTAATGAACAAAACCGAGGGATTGATCTGGGAGGGATGCTTCATCACCCGTCTCACATAATCTCTTCTCACCTTTTCGGTACTTCCCACAAAGATCCTGCCCACACTCATGGCGCTGTCCTTCATGACGATCATGGGATGCACCAGCAGGGAGTGACAGAGTCTGTGAACCTTTTCCGACAGCCTTCCGCTGCGATACAGATATTCCGTATTATCTACAATAAAACTGGTTTGGATCTTATCCTTTTTCCTCTCCAGTGCCCTTACAATGGCATCCGGATCGGCTGTGGCTTCAGAGGAAAGCTGCTTGGCATAAAGGGCCATGATACCCATACCGCTGGACAGATGTCCGCTATCCACTACCTTTACATTATAGAAGGCAAGGGCTGCCTCGCAGGCATTGCCGAAGCCGTGGCTGGCATTCTTTGCCATGGCAATGTGAATGATGTGCTGGGCATTGCCAAGCTGTTCGGAGAAGAACTTTTCATACTCCTCCACCTCCGGAGCCTCGCTTCGGGCAATGATAGAGGAATCCTCCATATACCGGACGATAACCTCTCCTTCCGCTTCGATGCCGTCGGTAAAGATCCCTTCTCCCATATAGATCTTGTAGGGCAAAATGGGGATCCTGTTCTTGGTTACCAGCTCCCTGGGCAGATCGGAAACGCTGTCTGTGGTAATGAGCAGGGGAATCTTTTTTCGCATCTGCCGCAAAATGGCCTCGGACCCGTAGCGGGTTTCCTCCTCCTGCTTTTGATACAGCAAAAGCTCCTGGGGTAAAAGCTCGCAGAGGGTATCTTCCAAAAGCTTCCCATCCAGCGGCTTTAACAGGTATCCGTCAAAGCCGGATTTCTTATACAAAAGCTGATCTTCGCTGCCTGCATTGGCAGTAAGCACCACAATGGGTGTGTCCTTACAAAGACCACCCGCCTGGCTTCTGATGGCATGGAGACATTCGATACCGTCCATTTCAGGCATCATATGATCCATAAGGATGATGTCGTAGTGACAGATCAGGGTTCGTTTCAGGGCTTCGGCGCCGCTTTCCACCGTTTCACACTGGACCCTGGTCTCCCGCAAAAGCTTGGAGGTCACCAGCAGATTGGCGGAATTGTCATCTACGATGAGGACCTTTGCCTGGGGCGCTTCAAAGCTGCGTTTGTAAGAGCTTCTTTCCCCGGGAACTCCTCGTTTGGACTTCATATGACCCAGGGCCTTTTCATCGGCGATCTCCTGCTCGATGGTCACCATAAAGGTGGAGCCCTTGGTATAGACGCTGTTTACGGTGATCTCACCGCCCAGCAGATCTACCAGCTGCTTGACGATGGAAAGTCCCAGACCGGTTCCTTCGATATAGCGGTTCTTTTTCTCATCCTCTCTTCGGAAGGCGTCAAAAAGATGGGGAATGCTCTCCTTGCGGATTCCCATTCCCGTATCCTCTACGCTGTAGGTTACAAGCACCTTTTTATCGGAGCTCTTCCTGGCGTGAATGGATAAGGAAACGCTACCCTCGGAGGTGTATTTGACTGCGTTGTTCAAAAGATTGATGAGGATCTGCTTGATGCGGATCTCATCGGAAAAGAGCTGAGTGGGCATGGTAGGATCCACATCCACCGTAAACTTCAGACCCTTTTCATAGGCCCGAAGATAGATCATGTTCACAATGTCGGAGAGCATCTTTCCCACGTCATAGGGTGCGTTGACGATCTCCATCTTTCCGGATTCGATCTTGGAGGCATCCAGAATATCGTTGATGAGGGAAAGCAAAATCCCCGAAGCGGAGCGGATGTTTCTGGCATCCTCAGCCACCTCATCGGAAATGTCCTCTCTCAGGATCATTTCATTGAGACCAATGATGGTGTTGATGGGGGTTCGGATCTCATGACTCATGCTGGAAAAGAAGCGGTTTCTGGCACGGCTCAGCTCCTCGATCTGCTTTTGCTGCTCCCGGGCCGTTGCCGCAGCTTTTTTCTGCAGGCCGATCTCATACTCCACCATGATATAGACCATGGCAGCCACAACCACCACCACGAAATAGCCGATGACAAATTCCATAGAAGATGCGTCAGGGTTGGTTTCCAGCTCATGATCATAATACAGAAGATGGATGATGGCCGTCATGACAGCTTCCAGGAATAAATAGACGTATTTCATCTTTCCTTCAATGAGACAGATGATATACAAAACCTCCGCCAGGGCCCAGATGGCATTGCCCTGTCTGGTTCCGTCCACGCACATGGCTTCAGGAACGATAATGAGGGTCTGCAGGATGACGATGATGTGAGATACGGGGGTGATCTTGTTGAACTTGATGGCATAAGCCGTCAGCAAAATACAAACCACCATGGTAATCAACATTATCAGGTTATCAATCTCAAAGAGATAGAAATCCGTTCCGGTGATCTCGTTAAAAAAGTAATACAAAAACATCCCCGGCATGGTAACTGTGGAGAGCACCAGAAAATGTCTGTTTCTGTCGCTATTCTCTTTTTGGGATAAGGTCATTTTTGTTTCGTTCATGAAACGGCCCCTTCTGTATTATTCGGATTCACCCTCCGGTGCAAATTCCAGAATCTCTGAATCGTCTTCTTTTTCCTCGTTTTCGGCAAAAGTGCTTTCCTCTTCTCCGTTAACCACCTTTGCGATGGCCTCCAGGAGAGCTTTGTAACGCTTGATAAATTCCGGATGCTCAGCTCTGACTTTGTCTGCATCCGCCTTTTTGGATGCCTCCTCCAAACTTTTTGCCATTTCGGAAAGCTCCATGGCTCCGATCATCTTGGAGGTACTCTTTACGGCATGAACCCGGATGGAGTAATCCTGCCAGTTTTCACTGTCCAGATAGCGGTTCAGATCCTCCGTCTTTTTGGCTCTGTTTTTCCCATACTCCGCCAGCAGCTGGTCGTAAAACTCCCGGTCATTTTTGCAATATTTAAGGCCTGCCTCGATATCCGTTCCGCAGGCTTTGATGGGTTCGTATTTCAGGCTCCCCTGCGACTCCTCCGGTTTTTGCTCAGGTTCCGGAATCAGGTTTTGGGTCTCCTTGGGAACATAGGTGATGAGGGCCTTGGGCAGTACCCTTTTCATGACTCTCTCAAACTCCGTGATCTCAATGGGCTTGGGGATAAAGCCGTCAAAGCCCTCGGATAGGAACATTTCCTTGGCGGAGCTGATGGCGTTTGCAGTAAGGGCCACGATGCAAAGCTCTTTTTTGCTTCTCGACGCATTGATGCGGATCCGCTTCATGGCTTCCACACCATCCATTTCCGGCATCATGTGATCCATGAAGACCACATCATAGTCCTCCCGGTCACAGGCTTCTATGGCTTCCATACCGGAAAGCACCGTATCTACCTGCATGCCGTAGCCTTCGAAAAGGCCCTTGGCTACCAGAAGGTTCATGGGCTCGTCATCTACAACCAGAGATTTTACCCCTGTAAAGAGGATCTTATCCTCTCCCAGATCTGCGGTATGGTCCTTCAGATCCTGGTTTAAGAAGTTTGCAACCTGTACGCCGTAGAAGGGCTTGGGCAGCAGACTGATCCCCGGTCCCACGTTGCCGGTAAAGTCACGATCCTTTACCATAGCCACATTGACGGTTCTTACCAGGGAATCAATATAGGCCTTGTTTTCCAGATACTCTCCGGTTCCCACAAACAAATGACTGATCTTTGTGGTATTGATAAGCTCCTCCAGATCCTGTCTGGACTGTACCCGGTGAAAAGGAACATTCAGGCCCTCTACCAGGTGGCCGATCATTTCCATGTAAAACTCCCGGATCTTGGGATGTCCGGTAGTCATAAAGCCAAGGAAGCCTGCCACCACGCAGCCCTCTCTGTTTTTAATGGAAATACAGGGCGTATCCTCCACAATGGTCTGGGGTATGCTGACTCTTACGGTAGTGCCTTCTCCCTGATCGCTCTCGATGGCCATAACGCCACCCAAAGCTTTGACAAATCCGTTTACAATGGGAATTCCCAGTCCCAGGCCTCCTGCGGTTCTGGCTCTGGATGCATCCGATTGATAGAACTGCTCATAGATATGCTCGATCTCATCATCATCAATACCCACACCGGTATCCTGCACCTCAATCACCAGGTTGATACCGTACTCCCTTCGGATGGGGTACAGATGCACATAAATGCCGCCTTCTTTTGTGAATTTAAATCCGTTACTGATCAAATGCCAGAGGATCTTTTTGATCTTGCTGGCGTCTCCCGACAGCTCCGCGGGAACTCTGGACTCCAGATCCATAACAAAGTCCAGGTTATAGGTATCAATATTATCAAGCTGTACCAAAAGGTCATTCACCAAAGATCCCATAAGATAGGTTTCGCTGTTGACGGAAAGCTTCTCCATATCGATCTCGGTAAAGTCCAGAATGTCGCCGATCTGCTCCGCAACCCTGTGACCTGCCCTGGATATGGCAGTGAGGCTGTCCGTAGCTGCAGGAGGCAGGCTTTCCTTTTTCAAAACAGAGGAAAGTCCGATGACTGCATTGACGGGAGTGCGGATCTCGTGGGAAACGTTGGCAAGGAAATTATCCAGTCGCTCCGTGGTTTCCTTCAGCTCTCTGATCTCACTGCTGGATTTCTCCAGCACCTTATTCCAGGTTTCGATGATGATCCTTCCGATCTTGCCTCCCATGATGATGAGTACCATGTGCAGAAGGGCTCTGGTAACCACCAGTGCATCAATGAGCTCTCCGCTGATCCAATACTGGATGAGTCCGTAGCCGAAGGTAATAAAATAGGTGATCTGGCACAACACAACCAGTGCCCTTTTTCCCGTCATGGTGTAGATCATGATCACCACCAGCATTACCCCCGCCAGATCGAATAAACTGGTGGGATGAATGCCATAGAAAAAGAACACTGCCATCATCATAAAAGAGTAGATCCAAAGTCTGACATTCGGATCTACCTTTTGCCTGATATGGATGATCCAGGCGCCTATCAGCGCCAGTGACATCAGCACCAGCGCCCACTTTTCCCAGCCCAGCAGCAGGGATTCCCCCATGAGGATCAGGGAAAAGGTGGTGTAGCTTACCAGGATCACCATTTGGGAAGTTCGGGACAGCTCGCTGTCCAGCAAATCATCTCGCATGGATTCTTATCTCTCCCTCATCAGATACTCTGTGTCTTCGTCGATCATTTGCAGCATGATCTCGGCAAAGGCAGGGTCAAACTGAGTGCCCTTTCCCTTTTCGATCTCGCTGCGTACAGTCTCCTGGGGAAGGACGGATCTGTAGCTTCTTCGGCTTGTCATGGCATCGTATGCATCTGCCACGGCAATGATCCTTGCCTCCTCGGGAATGTCCTCTCCCGAAAGTCCGTCGGGATAGCCCCCTCCGCCGTAGCGCTCGTGATGCCATCTTGCACCCGTTGCCAGCTCCGGCATTTCCTTGATATCCTTTAAGATCTTAGCTCCCTGAATGGGATGCTGCTTGATGGTCTCAAACTCTTCCTCCGTCAGTCTGGCAGGCTTGTTGATCACCGCATCCGGTACACCGATCTTGCCTACGTCGTGCAAAAGACCCATCATATAGATGGAATCCTGGCGCTTCTGGGAATAGCCGTAGCGTCTTGCGATCTCCTTGGAGTATTCCGCCACCCGGCCGGAATGACCGTTGGTGTAGGTGTCCTTTGCATCGATGGCGTTTGCCAGGGTTTTTACGACATGAAGGGAAAGTCTTTCATTTTCCTTGGTCTTTTTCTCCACCTCGCTTGCCAGATCCCTCTGCAGCCGGATAAGCTCGATCATATGCTTAACGCGCAGAGTCAAAACATCCGGTACGAAGGGCTTTTTGATAAAATCTACAGCCCCTGCCTGAAGGCCACGGGTCTCCGCTTCTTCATCCTCATCCGCCGTCAAAAAGATAACGGGGATCTCTTCCCGGTCCTTTTGCATTTCCCGAAGTCTTCTCAGGGTCTCAAATCCATCCATCTGGGGCATATGAATGTCCAGAAGGATCAGATCCGGCGTGTTATCCTTGATGAATTCCAGAAGTCCGCTTCCTGATTTTAAAGCGCTGACCCGCATATTCTTTTTGCTTAAAATAAAACCGGCCATTTTCAGGTTAGCCACATCATCATCAACTACTACTACCCATTCTGCCATTTTCCTTACCTTTTCCTTTCAGAGCAACACTGCTCTTTTGTTAGCAATCGCTAACTTTCCTGCTGCATTTGGTGGATCGCGTCCTGGATCCGTCCTTGAACCTCGGCTGCGATCTCTACGGATTTCATACTTTTATATTCCTCGTAATACAGGGGTTTTAACACCCTGACTTTTACCACGGTTTTCCGAATGGATCTTTCATCAAAGGGAATGAAAGAATCCACAAGGGCTACGGGAACGATGGGGCATTTGGATTTTTGCGCCGCCTTAAAGCTCCCTCCCTTGAAGGGCAACACCTCATTGCCCTTTCTGCTGCGGGTCCCCTCTGCAAACAGCAGATAGTTCTGTCCATTGGCAACTCCCCTGGCAATGTTGTTGATGACCCCAAGGGACTGCTTAATATCCTTCCTGTCGATCACCTCGGAACGGGTGATCTTCAGAGTTTCCTTCAAAACCGGGATATCCTTCACCTCGATCTTGGAAACAAATCCGAAGGGAACGGGACTGATGTGCAAAAATACCATCACATCAAACATGCCCTGATGGTTGGGATAGTAGATAAAGCCGGATTCCTTGGGAATGTTCTCAAGGCCCTGGGCCACCACCTCTACGTTACCGCCCTTGATGCCGTAGTTGGCGATCTTTTTGACATGGGCAAATCCCGCTTCCAGGTTATTTTCATTATGTCTGTAGTACCATCTGAGCTTGATCCACAGAAAGGGTACCAGATACAGGCGCCGAAGCACCATCAGTAAAATTCTCAATCCTGACTCCTTATCCTACCTGCAGCCAAACCTCTTTTTCCTCTCCCGGACCCAGGTGTCTGATGCGCTCAAAAGCTACCAGGGGACACTCCACGGGGCGCTCATCCGCCCACAGATAGTACCTTCCTTCCCTGTCCTGATACAGCTCAATGACCTCATCGGAAGGCACATCCGATGTATTTTTGATCCGCACCAAAACCTCGGCTTTGCCATCCCCCAGCTCCTTTGTTTCTGCGATCTTAAGATCAAAGGTGCCGTAGGTCAGACCGTAGCCGAAGGCATAGAGGGGTTTCTTTGTCATATACAGATAGGTGATCTGTTTTTTCTCAATGTCGTAATCGTTAATATCTCCCAGCTCCTCATCCGTCTCATACCAGGTCTGGGGAAGCTTGGAGGCCGGGGTCTTTTCTCCGTAGAGAATATCCGCTACGCCGTTTCCGAACTCCTCGGATCCCTGGCAGGCCCAGAGGATGGCGGCAATGCTGTCACTTTCCTGTTGCTCCTTTACCCCAAGGGGGGCGTTTGCGGAAAGCAGTAGTACCGTCTTTTCGTATTTCTCCGAAAGACCCGAAAGCATAGCCTTCATAAAGGGCGGCAGGGCGGTGGAATCTCTGTCGATATCTTCCTTACAGTTAATAAGGGGATGGATGCCGAGGCACGCAATGACGCTGTCTGCCTGAGGCAGATCCTCTATGAGCTCCGTAGCGGTTTTCACGGTTTCAAAAGTAAGGGCCAGCTTACCATCCCGGTTTCTGATGCCGCAGATCCTTTCATCCTCCCAGAAGGTCAGGGCATTTTCATCCGTAAATCTGACGGTTTCTTCCTTTTCATCAAAAAGCTCAAAGGCTTCATTTACAAACCAGGAAAAGCTCTCCTGGGGAAATGCAAACATAGCGGGAGCATCTTCTGCTGCGAAGATATCATCCTTTTCTTCATAGCCCTCCGGCCTGTTGGTCGTCAAAAGCTTTCCGTTTGATACCGCCCGCAGGGTGATCCTCTTATCATCCCAGAGCATGATCCGGAAGGTCTCGGCCTGCTCTTTTGCCACCTTGCAAAGCATGCCGTTGGAAAGGCCTGCGTAGCCGTCCTTTAGGCGGATTTTCACATAAGGATACAGTCCTTCTTCTGCCAGGATCTTACCCTGATTTTCCATTCCTTCCCGAATGGTTACCATCTTGGTGGTATAGCCGCTGTACCAGTCCAGAGGGCATCTGTCGGCAAAGGGTCCTGCCAGCACCACGGATTCCTCTTTTCCAAGAGGCAGGGCTTTGTTTTCATTTTTCAAAAGCACCACTGCCTCTGCCGCTGCCCGGCGGGCTACAGAACGGTTGTAGGCACTATCTACCTTGGACAGATTGTATTCATCCTTGGTAAAAGGCGGCTTGGGAAGATCGAGTCCCAGCGCCTTGGTATTTTCATAATCAAAAAGTCCCAAAATGGAATAGGCAGTAAGCTTATCCTCTAAGGAGGCATCCAGGTCTGCTTCCGTCATAAGGCCTCTTTCAATGGCCTCGCGAACAGCATTTCTCTGGTGCATGTTATCACCTGCCACCGGATCCGGGAAGTAGTCAACCCCGGCCTTGATGGCCATGGCAGCACCTTCCGCCTCATCCTTTGCCACCTTCTGGGGATCAACGGTATAGGTCAGAGCCCCCGCATCTGCCACGATGTGGGTCAGGCCCCAGGCCTTCAAAAAACTGCGAAGCTCCGGATTCACTGTGGAGGGAACGCCGTTTACCACGTTGTAGGAGGACATGGCTGCCAGAGGCATGGCGTATTCGATGGTCTCCTTAAACACCCGGATATAGTATTCTTCCTTCAGTTTGTCATTGATATTGCTGTCGGCGGTCCTGCGGTTTGCTTCCACATTGTTGCCGTAAAAGTGTTTCAGGGTAGCGCCGCAGCGCACGTAATTTGGATCCTCTCCGGCCATGCCCAGAATGTATTCTCCGGCCATGCGGCTGGAAAGATGGGGATCCTCTCCGTAGGCTTCTTCATTCCGGCCCCAGCGGGGATCGCGTTCCATATCTACGGTGGGAGCCCAGACGCAAAGGGAGCCGTGCTTTCCTTCCATGAACAGACTTCTGGCCTCGATGCCCGTCACCTCGCCGATGTCATGCATCAGCTCCTTATCCCAGGAGGCCGCCATTCCGATGGGATTGGGAAATACAGTGGTATAGGCGGGCTTTCCCAGCTCTCCCACCTGGTCGTTTCTGGCCTGGATACCGTGGGCAGCTTCGCCGCCGATCCAGAACCTGGGAAGGCCCAGCGCCTCCATCTCCTTAGCGGTACCTGCAAAGGCAATGAGCTTTTCCTCAAAGCTGAGCTTTTCCACTGCCGCCCGGGCCTGCTTTCTGTGCTGGGTTAGATCCCTTTCGATGTATCGCTTCATATGTACCCCCTGGATGTATTTCATTTTTCCGCTTATGCAGTCATATCGTAGCCGGCGACATTCAATATCGTAATGAAGTAGATCATAAAATGGCCACCGCGTGCCGATTCACATGGCAGCAGATATTGATTGCCACCGGAAGTCCGGCGATGTGGGTCGGATAGGTGTTGATGTTCACAGCCAGCGCCGTGGTAGTGCCTCCCAGACCCGCAGGTCCGATGCCCAATCCGTTAATACGGGTCAGCATCTCTTCCTCCAATGCTGCGATATGGGGAAGCTTTGATCTTTGGGATACCTCTCTTGTCAGAGCTTTTTTTGCAAGATAGGCACATTTTTCAAAGGTACCGCCGATGCCCACACCTACCACCATAGGCGGGCAGGCATTGGGGCCTGCATCCCGAACAGCAGTCAAGATGGCTTCCTTTACTCCTTCGATCCCGTCCGCAGGCTTTAACATAAAAATACGGCTCATGTTTTCACTGCCGAAGCCCTTGGGAGCTACCGTAATCTTAACCTTGTCTCCCCTTACGATCTCCGTATGCAGAATGGCAGGGGTATTGTCCTTGGTATTTTCCCGAAGGAGGGGATCCGAAACCACACTTTTGCGAAGGAAGCCCTCCACATAGCCCTTTCTCACTCCTTCATTTACAGCGTCTGTCAGATCGCCGCCTTCAATCAAAACCTCCTGGCCCATCTCCAAAAAGACCACAGCCATTCCGGTATCCTGACAGATGGGGATCATATCCTCTCCGGCGATCTTCAGATTCTCCTGAAGCTGGGAAAGTACGGTGCATCCCACCGGGGATTTTTCCTCTCCCGCTGCGCCCTTCAGCGCCTGTTCCATATCCGGTGTCAGAAAATGATTGGCCTTGATACAAAGCTCAGCCACTGTATCCGTGATCACCCGGGCATCTATTGTTCTCATGTACGATCTGTCTCCCTTTTTCCTGTTTCCTGTTTTAATCTAAAAACCTTTGCCTTGTCAATGCTCTGCCAAGTAGGCATCGATCTTTGGCTTCATCTCCTCAAAGGTGGTAAACTGCATGGCATGGAAGCCGTATTCTCTGGCCCCCGCCACATTGATAAACCGGTCATCCAAAAACAGACACTCCGAAGGCTCCAGGTCATAGGCCTTTACCAATCTGTCGTAGATCTGCAGATCCGGTTTAAGAAGCTTTACATCGCAGGAATAGATCCCGCCGTCCATAAGCCTTGTAAACACAAGGGCCTCCGGTTTTTTCCGAATGAGGTAATGGGAATAGTTGGACAGGTAAAATACCCGATATCCCCTTTCCTTCAGCTCCCGGATCCAGTCCTCGGTATAGGGAAAGAGCTCCAGGGTCTCTCCCAGTCTTTCATACACCTCTTCAGCGATATCTTCATAGCCCTTGCAGGCATTGATCATTTCTCTGTGGAAGGTCTCCTCGGCAAAGGCTCCCCGGTCCAATTCCTTCCAAAGCTCATCCTCCCAAAGGACCTTGTTTAACAGGCGGATGGCTTCTTCGTCCTTCACCGCTCTTTTCACAAAGGAAGGCCAGTCAAAATCCACCAGCACATTCCCGATATCAAAGATGATTGTGTTCATGCATCTGTTTCCTTAGTGTTTCTTTCAAATCCTACAGATCCGATACGGATCCGGAAAAGATCGGCATACCGTTGGTATCGCAGATCATATAGACAAAGGGTACCTTACAGCAGAAATTATAAACCGGCTTTTTCGGCGGGTTCATGATGGCTGTGCACTTCGCCACGATCTCGGTAACCGCTGCCGCCTCGGTTCCTTCTTCATCCACCTTGATCTTGGTCCTCTGGGTAATGGAGCTGACACAAAGGGGCTCCTTTACCACCTCGTTAATGCCTGCGTCATCGCCAAAGAGGCTTCCAAGGCCCTCTTTTTCCATCAGGTTCTCTAAGGATAAGGTCACATCCGTCTCAAAGGTGGGCAGTGACAGATTGACGATATTGTAGGTGTCACC
Organism: Lachnospiraceae bacterium; assembly: GCA_016282595.1. Classification (GTDB taxonomy): domain Bacteria; phylum Bacillota; class Clostridia; order Lachnospirales; family Lachnospiraceae; genus RGIG7926. Next base: position 18,197 of record JAEEKV010000224.1, on the reverse strand, counting down.
GTTGCGAAGCTTTTTCAAAAACCGACGCTTGTAGGCGGCGCTCTTTTTATTCCACTGCTTAACTCCCTTGGTGGAGGTTTTCTTTTTTGGCAGGATCACATACATCTCCGCTCTGTTGGGAGAATAGGTTCCCGCCTCCGTCTTAGCCGAGTAGGGAAGAATGATGCCTCTGAAATATTTATCCTCATAGTAGCGGATCTGTTCATCAAAGGTCTGGCGCATCATGGGGACCTTCTTGGTCTTTCCCTTGGCGTTGGTAAACTTCTTCTTTTTTGTTAACTCCTTTTTAAAGGGATACATCCACTTCCCTTTAAAGTAAGTGATGTTCATCAGATCAACTATGGTCTCCACATCGGCTGTGGATTCATAGTCCGGCAGGAAGCCGTTGGTGGCTTCCTTCACCGCTTCCTTGATAAGCTGTTTTTCCTTTTCCAGACCATGTTGAAAGTCCGCTGTCCTGGCAGTGATGGGATAGTTTTCAGTCACCCTGCTTACAAAATCAGACTTCAGACCTTCCTTGCCTGCTACGGATTTATCTACCAGTAAAAGGTCCGTGGTCCGGAAGATATTCTCATACCCATAGTCGGTCTTGGATAAAAACTCCTTATTCTGGGCGTTTAACCCCTCCAGGGAATCTGCTCCCAGCAGAGTTAAAAGCTTTTTGTGATTGGGGGATGCGGTGGATACCCCGTTTGTCAGCACCGAAAGGGCGGCGCAAAGTCCGTAGGTGGAGAAGGCTGCATTTTCGCCCTCCTCAAACTCCTTTGCCTGATCGAAGCTTAAATTCATAACCGCCTTAGCGTAGGAGGGAAGGGAATCCTTTTCCTCATTTTGGGCCGTCTCTGTCTCCATGACAGAGTCTCCCAAAGCTGACAGCGGAGATGCAATTGTCATCATCAGCCCTAAAATCAGGGCGATCCGTCTCTTAGATCTTCCTTTCATGAACCAAGCTCCTTTCCTAAGAAAAACATCCCCTCTTTGTCCTCGCATCAATTTTTCGCAAATCGGAAGGAAAATGCGGTCCTATGAGAAGCGACCGCACCCAACCTATGGTTTTCTTTCTATCAGATCTCGGAAACACCGTTCAGTACATCGATGATGTGTACCAGATCCTGATCTACTTTGTCATTATCCAGCTGGCAGGTACCTGCATTGGCATGTCCGCCGCCGCCGTAAGCCAGGCAAAGGTCTCCGATATTTACCTTGGAAGCCTTATTGATGATGCTCTTGCCGATCATCACGGCAGTGTTCTGCTTCTTAAAGCCCCAGGCCACATGTACGCTCATCTCAACCTCGGGCCACATGGCATAAACCATGAAGCGGTTGCCGGTGTAGATGACTTCCTGATCCCGAAGGTCGATGACTGCTACTCTGTCATGGATCTTGACGATCTTCTGCAGCTGCTCCTTAAACAGATCCTGCTGCTCAAAGTACATATCCACACGTTCTTTTACATCCGGAAGCTCCATGATCTCGTCAATGCTGTGGTTCACACAGTAGTCGATGAGCTCCATCATGAGGTCATAGTTGGAAATACGGAAATCGTGAAATCTTCCCAGTCCGGTACGGGGATCCATTAAAAAGTTCAAAAGCACCCAGCCCTTGGGATTTAAGATCTCTTCCCTGGTAAAATCTGCGGAGTCTCCGATATCCACTGCTGTCATGATCTCTTCGGAAACCCGTTTGAATTTCTCTTTTCCGCCGTAGTAATCATATACGACTCTGGCAGCCGATCTGGCATCACCGTCGATGATGAACTTATCCTGAAAGTCCTTCTGCTGATTGCGAAGGAGTTCGCTTTCATGATGGTCGAAGGCCAGTCCCACCCTTTCATCAAAGGGAAGGTTAGTGGTGATGTCATTTTCCGTGATATCGATCTTGCCGTCCTGTACATCCTTGGGATGTACAAACTTGATGTCATCGATGATATCCAGCTCCTTTAAGAGCATGGCACATACCAATCCGTCAAAATCACTTCTGGTTACCAGTCGTTTTTTCATAGTTCCTCCTGCATAGCCTCGTCTGTTTAGGAAAATCCACCCGCCTTCCTCTCAGAAAGCGGGTGGGCTAACGCTTATTCAGCGCTCTTCTTTACAGTTCTTTTCTTCGGAAGTGTTACCTTGTCCAGATGCCAGATCTCATCCACATACTGCTGGATGGTACGATCGGAGGTAAACTTGCCGCTGTGTGCGATGTTCAGGATGGCGGAACGTGCCCAACCGATCTCGTCTCTGTAAGCCTTCTCCACTTCCCTCTGTGCCTGTGCATAGGACTTGAAATCCTTCAGGATGAAGTAGGTATCCGCCTTAGAGGTGGACAGGGTGTTCAGCAGGGAATTGTAAAGATCCCTGAACAGCTCGGTGTCCGCTGCATAGGTTCCGTTGATGAGCTGCATCAGCACCTTGCGGATATCCGGATCACTGTTGAAGATCTCCATGGGATCGTATCCGCCGTTATTCTCATAGTTGATAACTTCGTCGGAGGAAAGGCCGAAGATAAAGGCGTTCTCTTTTCCGACCTCTTCCACGATCTCCACATTGGCACCGTCCATGGTACCTAAGGTGATGGCACCGTTTAACATGAACTTCATGTTACCGGTTCCGGAGGCCTCCTTGGAAGCGGTGGAGATCTGTTCGGAAACATCCGCAGCCGCAAAGATCCACTCTGCATTGGATACGCGGTAGTTCTCGATGAATACTACCTTGATCTTGCCGTGGATGGAATCATCATTGTTGACTACGTCCGCTACGGAGTTGATCAGCTTGATGGTCAGCTTGGCGTTCTTATAGCCTGCTGCTGCTTTTGCACCGAAGATGAAGGTTCTGGGATAGAAGTCCATATCCGGATTTTCCTTCAGCTCGTTGTACAGATACATGATGTGCAGGATGTTCAGAAGCTGTCTCTTGTACTCATGCAGACGCTTTACCTGAACGTCGAAGATGGATCTGGGATCTACTTCGATGCCGTTGTGCTCCAAAATGTACTCGGCCAGGCGAACCTTGTTCTGGTACTTGATATTCAAGAACTCATGCTGTGCCTTCTTGTCATCCGCATAAACCGCCAGCTTCTTGATCTTGGGAAGATCGGTGATCCAATCTGCTCCCACATGAGCGGTAACCCACTCTGCCAGCAGCGGATTGCCGTGAAGAAGGAAACGTCTCTGGGTGATACCGTTGGTCTTGTTGTTGAACTTCTCGGGCATCATCTCGTAGAAATCTCGAAGCTCCTGGTTTTTCAAGATCTCGGTGTGCAGTCTTGCCACACCGTTTACGGAATAGCCTGCTGCGATAGCAAGGTGTGCCATCTTTACCTGTCCGTCATAGATGATCGCCATCTTGCGAACCTTCTCCTGGTTGCCGGGATACTTCTTCTCGATCTCCAGTACGAATCTGCGGTTGATCTCTTCCACGATCTGATAGATACGGGGAAGCAGGCGGGAGAACAGCTCGATGGGCCATTTCTCAAGTGCCTCGGACATGATGGTGTGGTTGGTGTAAGCACAGGTCTGGGTGGTTACCTTCCAGGCCTCGTCCCATGTCAGGAAGTACTCATCCATCAAAATACGCATCAGCTCTGCCACAGCAACGGTGGGATGGGTATCATTGAGCTGGAAGGTTACTTTTTCATGGAACTGTCTGATATCATTGTGGCTTCGCATGTACTTTGCGATGGCTTCCTGTACGGAAGCGGAAATGAAGAAGTACTGCTGTTTTAAGCGAAGCTCTTTTCCTGCGTAGTGATTGTCGTTGGGATACAGAACCTCAACGATGTTGCGAGCCAGGTTCTCCTGCTCTACTGCCTTGTGATAATCGCCCTTGTCAAAGGAATCCAGCTGGAAGCACTCAACCGGCTGTGCATCCCAGATACGAAGGGTGTTTACGATGCCGTTGCCATAGCCTACGATGGGCATATCATAAGGGATGGCGGTAACGGACTGATAACCTTCCTGACGGAAGTGGCTTCTGCCGATCTCATCCTGATATACGGAAACATAGCCGCCGAACTTTACCTCTTTTGCATATTCAGGTCTGCGCAGCTCCAGGGGATTGCCATCTACCAGCCAGTTGTCCGGTACCTCAACCTGGAAGCCGTCAACGATCTTCTGCTTGAACATACCGTAGCGATAACGGATACCGCAGCCGTAAGCGGAATAGCCCAGGGTCGCAAGGGAATCCAAAAAGCACGCTGCCAGTCTTCCCAGACCGCCGTTACCAAGTGCTGCATCCGGCTCCTGATCCTCAACCATGTTGATATCTACGCCAAGCTCCTCAAGAGCATCCTTTACCTGGTCATAAGCCTGCATGTTGATAAGGTCATTACCAAGGGCACGGCCCATCAAAAACTCCATGGACAGATAGTAAACCGTCTTGGGATCCTTTTTCTCATACTGCTTCTGGGTCTCCATCCAGTTTTCTACGATCTGATCCTTTACTGCATAAGCTACAGCCTGGAAGATCTGCTGGGGAGTTGCCTCCTCCATGGTCTTACGGTAAAGCGTTCTTACGTTGTAGAGTACGCTCCTCTTGAAAAGCTCCTTATCAAAGGTGGGAGAGGTAGGTACTGTCGTTTTCTTTGTCGCCATAGTTTCCTCCTTCACTGGAATGCTGACACATTCCTGTTTCTTTCACACATACACCGAATATTATACACGATTCATGCCCGAAATACAACAAAATATCGGTTTTATTGGTGTTTCACGCAAAAAATCGGACAGGCTTTTCGCCTGCCCGATTTGTGGTTTTTTTGTTATTTAACCTTCAGTGTCACCTTCACGGTCTTTGTAATGGGATTTGTCCATTCGTCTCCCTCGGCGCTGATCTTGATCTTCAGCTTGTAAGTGCCCTTTTTCAGGCCCTTTTTGAGGGTGATGGTTCCGGTTTTCCGGTTAACCTTCAGCTTCTTCTTCAGCCTGGTCAGTGCTTTTTTCTTAAGCTTCTTTTTGCCCTTTGTCACTCCGGCCAGCTGATAGGTCAGATTGCCCTGTCCCGGATCGGCCGTGACCAGATACTTTTTGCGCTTGATAATAAGGCCCTTCTTGCCGATCTTTCTGGCCGCTGCCGTCAGCTTTTTGCCGCTTACGCTCAGGGTATTGTCTCCCATCACGATGTCATCGGGATTTTCCTCGGGTTCGGCCCAGGGATCCTTGAAGATCACGGAAACCTTAGCATCCTTCATCAGATGCGGAAGGGTATAGGTAAAGGTGGCTGCCTCCTTTTCGACGGCAATGCTTTTTCCGTCCACAAGCAGGGACTCGATAAAGCAGCCTTCATCCGCGGTAAAGGTCAGTCTGACATCATTTCCCGGAGGATTTACAAGGGGACCGGTAACGGTGCCATAGCCGTTGATCTCCCGGTCGATCTTAACATATCCTCTCTGAATGGGCAGCTCATAAAGCTCCGTTTTTCCGTCAGGAGACAGCTGCGTATAGCCCGCAAATACATAGTCCGCAGCGGCAACCATAAAATCGGGGCCTTCCTGAAGGTCTGTGATCAGGTTATAGCCCGTATCCGTGAATTTGTCTTCCCTGACATTGTAGGTAAAGGTGTCTCCCAGATCCTTGACAGGCATTCCCGCATAGATCAGTCCGGTGTTTGTAATGCCCACTGCAGGCTCCATCCAGCCGGTATTGGGCTCCAGTCTTCCGGCCTTTGATTCCTTCCAGGTCTTGCCGTCAAAGAGCAGATTGGGTGCATAGCTTTCCTCATCATTGCAATAGCCCATCGTATAAACCAGGGTATCCCCCGTCTGCAGAGCCCTTCCGTAGTATCTTCCGGTAGGAAGGGGGGTTCCATCGCTCCAGATGCCCTTAGCCGGATCAAAAACCTTAACCATGGTGGATGCCTTCGGGGTCTGCACACCGTTTTCTTCCTTCATGGTGCAGCCGCCGAGAAGATAAAGCTTTCCGTTGTATGCCGCCAGGGCATATCCTTCCAGATCCCCAAGCTCGGGCATGGCAAATGCCTTGGCCTCGCAGGCATCCATATCCGCGCGGATCAAAAGCTTCTTTCCGTCATAGATCGCATTGCTCCCGTATTCCGACTGGTCCACGGCACCATAATCCACAATGGCATAAACGCAATTGTTCAGATAGACCATCTGCCGGCATTCATAGCCGTACCTTTGGTCCTTGTCTTTGGTAATTCCAAAAAGGCTTTCCGGAACCTCACAGGATCCGTTCATCGGATCTTCGGACAGCTCCGTATAATTGATACAGCCGGTGGTCTGGTCAAAAGAAAACAGCCTGCTTCCGTCGGTCGCCATATAGGAGCCCTGCAGAAGCATCTGGCTTGATGCGGCATAGGCCTTTTTGCCCTTGACCAGATAGACACAGTCCTTTTGCATCGTTTTCCCGCCGGACCGGATCTCAAGATCCACCACATTATTTTTCCAGCCGCGATCGGCAAAAGAAAGCTTATGGGCATCTCCCGTTACATCCCCTGCCTTTAATATGGTATCCTTTCCGTCCTTGGTGATCTTCAGAGAAAAATCAGAAGCCTTCAGATCCATACCGGATCCCGTAAGCTCGATATAGGGTTTTCCGTTTACCGTCTTAAGACTTACTTCCGCGATCCTGGGCGCTCTTATGGGAGGAATGCGAAAATCAAAGCTGCCCTTTTTTTCAAAAATATCCAAAGAAGGCGCGGCCTTCGTCATGGAGGTGATATCATTGACCAGATCCAGCGGATTGGTTTTCGCTCCGTTTTCTTTGTCCATCTGCGCTCTTTTCAGAGCGATCGCGCCCGTAATGAAGGGCGTTGCCATGGAGGTTCCGCTGTAGAAATCATACTTTTCAAACACGGACGTATCCTTCAGATCCTGTCTGGACAGTCCGATGTCATCCATGTCAATCCGAAACTCTCCATCCGCACCGCAGCTGAGGGCAAGAAGAAACTGTCTGTTTTCTCCGATTTCCGGGCTTTGGCCGGATTCCAGATCCGTATGTCCCCAGTAATCTCCATTCTCATCCAGATACATATCATGAGTTGTTCCCTCTGCGATCCCCCGCTCGGTCAGTTCGGTCTCTTTGCCTGTTTCCACTGCAAACAGCTCTCCGTATGCGTTTTTGGAGTATACGCTCCTTGTCATCACACTCAGATGCGGCAAAATCTCATCCTGACCCACAGTGTAAGAGGCAAGGGGCAGGCATACAAAGTCACCCTCCTGTATCTGGTTCATGGAAACCGAAAGACAATGCCCCTCCAAAAATCCGTTTCCGGATACACTGACTGTGATCGTCTGTCCTTTTTTGCCCCGGAACACAAGCTGATCGGGCTCTTCCTGCTTCTTTAGCTTCTCTCCGTTGATATAGATCTCCTTCAGAAAATCCTCTCTGGTAACAAAGTCCGAAAGGCCATGTTCAAAACCGTCATACCTTTGGGAGATCTCTGCCTGTCTGCTACCGTAAAGGCGCGGATTATAGCAATCATAACAAACCGTGGAAAGAATGTCTGTCCCGGGCGCCGCAATGTCCACCCACGGTCCGTGGTTGGAAAAAGAGACCAGGCCGCCGTCTTCCTTCGTGGCGGCTACGGATACCAGATAGGGACTATCAATGCCGGCCGGATAATCGGCATATTCAGAGCCGTCATTGCCTGCGGCACAGACGGTGATGGCTCCCTTTTTTCCCACCTTTTCCACCAGTGTCTCAAAGATCCTGCTGCTCTCACCGCCGCCCCAGGAATTGTTGATGGCTGCCACCTTCACACCCAGATCCAGGGCTTTATTGATATAATGGTAGGCAGCGATCTCGTGGCTGAGCGTGGCTGAGCCTTCTTCATCCAGGATGCGAAGAGCCATGATCTTGATCTTCTGGTTCACGCCGCTGATACCGGTCTGATTATTGCCCGCAGCGCCGATGATCCCGGCACAGTGCGAGCCATGCCCATGTTCATCCATGGGATCGGCATCTCCGTTTATAAAATCGTATCCATACGTTCCCTTCAGCCCCTTGGAGGTATAGGGGTTGATCCACATCTGATCCTTCAGCTCCGGGTGTCTGTAATCCACGCCCGTATCCAGAATGGCAACCACACAGTCAGAGCCCGTGCCCTTTGCCCATCCGGTCTGCACATTCGGCGCCTGCTCCGTCGGCTGCATGCTCCACTGCAGATCGCTGTAGGTATCATCGGTCACGCTCAGCAGATGGCTTTTGAAATTCCGCTCGGCATATTTGACATCGTCCCTTTTTTCCAGCCGGGCTGCCAGAACGTCCGGATCCTCGTTGGAAGATACCAGCGCAATGCTCAGATCCTCGTCATCAAAGTTCCAGACCTCCAGAGCCTGTACATTTGCCGCATTTTCACCCTGCCTTAGCATAGAGCGGACCCTGGATCTACTCAGATCGCCTGCTTCCTCAAACAGAACGACCACACAGTCCTCTTCGCTTGCGGGATCCGCCGGCGCTGCCGCTGCCGGGATCAGGCATTCCGTCAGCATGGCTGCCGCTGCTGCAACAGCGCACAGTCCCCGCAGGGTACTTCGTTTGGTTTCTTTTTTCATGTACAACTCTCCTTTGTTTCTTAACTGCTTGTCATTTCTTTTTGCTACACTGTGTCCAATTCTATACAAATCTACACACAGTTTCAAACATTTCGTAAGAATCTTTTGTTTTTCTTTCCGTACATCAGGAAAAAAGGTGCCTTGCATAAATAAAAACCCCCGCAGCATATATACTGCGGGAGTCTTCCAAGTATCTTTGATAATCTCAGATCACCCGGGATCCCGGTACTCTCAAACCTTCTCTACGCTGATGGTAACGGTCTCGTCGTTGACCTTCCACTCTTTTTCATTGGCAAAGGATTTCTCTTTTACGATCTCGTCTGCCAGAAGCTTTTCGGTCATAAGGGCCTTGTTCTTTTCCACGATTTCAGCGATCTTGTCGTTGCCGCTGATACCGATGCGGATATGATCCATAACCTCGAAGCCGGAATCCTTTCTCATGTTCTGAACCTTGCTGATGAACTCGGCTGCATAGCCCTCCTCCAACAGCTCGGGAGTCAGCTCCGTATTCAGGATCACGGTCATACCGTTATCTGCCTTGGAAACATAGTTGCCCTTCTGTGCGGTTTCAATGAGCAGGTCTTCCTTTGCCAGGGAAACGGCTACGCCGTCTGCATCAAACTCCAGATTCTGGTCTGCGTTCAGCTTTGCCATGGCTTCGCTGCCGTCAATGTTTGCCAGGTACTCCTTGATGGCACCGATCTGCTTACCATACTTGGGACCTAAGGTTTTCAGAAGGGGCTTAAAGGTATAACCCGTAAAGGCTCCCGTATCCTCGGTATAGATTACCTTCTTTACGTTCAGCTCTCCAGCCAGAATATCTGCAAAATAGCCGTGGAGCTCTTTTGCTGCCTGATAATACATCTCTGCAATGGGCTGGCGGTTCTTGATCCTTGCCTCTTCTCTGGCTGCATGTCCGATGGTTACAAGCTTTCTGACCTCGTCCATATTTACCTCCAGATCCTTGTCGATCATGGTGGTATCTGCCTTGGGGAAGTCACACAGATGCACGCTTTCGGGAGCGGAAGCATCGATGGAGCAAACCAGGTTGCGATAGATATCGTCTGCCATGAAGGGGATCATGGGAGCTGCGGTCTTTGCCAGGTTTACAAGGCAGGTATAAAGGGTCATGTAGGCGTTGATCTTATCCTGCTCCATACCCTTTGCCCAGAAACGCTCACGGCAGGATCTGACATACCAGTTGGAAAGCTCATCCACAAAGTCATCCATGGCTCTGGCTGCTTCGGGAATTCTGTAGTTTTCAAGGTTTGTATCCACATCCCCGATGACGGTGTTCAGGCGGGATAAGATCCACTTATCCATTACCGGAAGCTTGTCCGTCTCAAGGCTGTACTTGGTGGCATCAAATCCGTCAATGTTGGCATAGAGTACGAAGAAGGCGTAGGTATTCCAAAGGGTACCCATGAACTTTCTCTGTCCTTCCTGTACGGCCTTTCCGTGGAAACGGTTGGGCAGCCAGGGTGCGGAGTTGATGTAGAAATACCATCTGATGGCATCAGCCCCATAGGTTGCCAGGGCTTCGAAGGGATCTACTGCATTGCCCTTGGACTTGGACATCTTCTGTCCGTTCTCATCCAGCACCAGTCCCAGAACGATGACGTTCTCATAGGGAGACTTGTTAAAGAGCAGGGTGGACTCTGCCATAAGAGAGTAGAACCATCCTCTGGTCTGATCCACTGCCTCGGAAATAAAGGCTGCCGGGAACTGCTGCTCGAACAGATCCTTGTTTTCAAAGGGATAATGATGCTGTGCAAAAGGCATTGCGCCGGAATCAAACCAGCAGTCAATTACCTCAGGTACACGCTTCATGGGCTTACCGCACTTGGGACAGGGAATGGTTACCTCGTCAATGTAAGGGCGGTGCAGCTCGATCTTGGCTGCATCCTCCTTGCCGCTCTTTTCTGCCAGCTCCTCTCTGGAGCCGATGCAGTCCATCTCGCCGCAATCCGGGCACTGCCAGATATTCAGCGGAGTTCCCCAATAGCGGTTTCTGGAAATACCCCAGTCCTGGATGTTCTCCAGCCAGTTACCGAAGCGTCCCTCTCCGATGGAAGGGGGGATCCAGTTTACGGTCTTGTTATTCTTTACCAGGTCATCCCGAACTTCCGTCATCTTGATGAACCAGGATTCTCTTGCATAATAGATCAGCGGCGTATCGCATCTCCAGCAGAAGGGATAGTCATGCTCAAACTTCGGTGCGTCAAAGAGCTTGCCTTCCTTATCCAGATCTACAAGGATCTTGGGATCCGCATCCTTGACAAAGAGACCTGCATAGTCGGTATCCTCTGTCATTTCACCCTTTTCATCTACGAACTGTACGAAAGGCAGGCCATAGGTTCTGCCCACTCTGGCATCGTCTTCACCGAAGGCCGGAGCGATATGTACGATTCCGGTACCGTCTGTTAAGGTAACGTAGGAATCACAGGTCACATAGTGTGCCGGGGTATGCTGTTTTTCCGCAGCTTTTCCTGCACATGCAAACAAAGGCTCGTACTCTTTTTTCTCAAGATCCTTACCCACATAGGTCTCCAGGATCTCATAGGCCTTCTGATCCCCCTCTGCAAGCTTGCCCAGTACGGTATCCAAAAGGGCCTGAGCCATGATATAGGTATAGCCGTCAGCTGCCTTTACCTTTGCATAGGTTTCCTCGGGATTGACGCAGAGTGCAACATTGGAGGGAAGGGTCCAGGGCGTCGTGGTCCATGCCAAAAAGTATGCATCCTCGCCCTTGATCTTAAAGCGCACAGTAGCGGAACGCTCTTTTACATTCTTATAGCCCTGAGCCACCTCGTGAGAGGAAAGAGGGGTGCCGCAGCGGGGGCAATAGGGAACGATCTTAAAGCCCTTATACAGAAGCTTTTTCTTCCAGATCTCCTTCAGTGCCCACCATTCGGACTCGATAAAGTCATCGTGATAGGTAACGTAAGGATCATCCATATCCGCCCAGAAACCAACGGTTTTGGAAAAGTCTTCCCACATTCCCTTGTATTCCCAAACGCTCTCTTTACATTTCTGGATAAAGGGATCCAGTCCGTACTCTTCGATCTGCTCCTTACCGTCGATGCCAAGCTGCTTTTCCACACCCAGCTCTACGGGGAGTCCGTGGGTATCCCAGCCGGCCTTACGGGGTACATAGTAGCCCTTCATGGTACGGTATCTGGGGATCATATCCTTGATAACACGGGTCAGTACGTGACCGATATGAGGCTTGCCGTTAGCAGTCGGCGGGCCGTCATAAAAGGTATAGGTCGGGCCGTCCTTGCGGATTTCCATGCTCTTTTCAAAGATCTTGTTATCCGACCAGAACTTCTCGGTCTGCTTTTCCCTTTCCACAAAATTGAGATTGGTTTCCACCTTGCGGTACATCTGTGTATCCTCCTTGGTTTCTGTGATACTTTGTTTTTCTCTCAAATTCACCGGATTTTCCGGCCATTAGCGTCTCGAATAGTGATTATAACACACTTGCAAGGGCATCCGCAAGCGTGAAAAGGGCTGCCGCAACGGATTTCCCATGCGACAGCCCTTTGATCTGTATTCGATTTTAATATACGTAGATGTGTGCGGCGTAGGGTGCCAGATCCACCAGGATGGAGTTCTCCCAGCCGTGGCAATCCTCTGCTTTGGCAGATACCTCCTTGGCAACCTTCATGCCGGTTCCGCCGAACTCTCTCTCATCGCTGTTCAGTACCAGCTTGTACTTTTTCTTTTTCGGAACTCCCACGCGGTAGCTCTTTCTCTCCATGGGCGTCATGTTCAGTACGATGAGCAGGTTGTTCTTTCCGTTGGCGGATTTGCGGACATAGCTGTAAATGCTGTTCTCCTTGTCATCGGGATTGAGCCATTCAAAGCTCTTCCAGTTGTTGTCATTCTCATAAAGCGCCGGATATTTGTTATAAAGTGCAAGCAGCGCTGACATATAGTGATGCAGGCTTCCGTGCTCTTCATCCGCCAGATAATGCCACTCCAGCTCCCGCTCCTCGGACCATTCGCAGTCCTGACCGAAATCCTGTCCCATGAACAGAAGCTTCTTGCCGCAATGGGTGAACATATAGGTATAGCCGACGCGGAGATTGGCAAATTTATCCACATAAAAGCCCGGCATCTTATTGAGCATGGAGCATTTCAGATGCACTACCTCATCATGAGAAATGGGAAGGATGTAGTTCTCCGACTCATTATAACTCATGGCAAAGGTGAGGTTGTAGTGGGCACCCTTTCGAAGGATGGGATCCAGCTTCATATAGGCACAGAAATCATGCATCCAGCCCATGTTCCACTTAAAGGTAAAGCCCAGTCCGCCTTCCTTGGGATCTCCCGTTACCAGAGGCCATGCGGTGGATTCCTCGGCAATCATCATACAGCCGGGGCACTCTTTTTTCACAATGGAATTCAAATGTCTGAAGAACTCAATGGCCTCCAGGTTTTTGTTATTGCCGTATTTATTCTGTACCCACTCACCGTTTCTGCGGCCGTAGTCCAGATACAGCATGGAAGCAACCGCATCCACGCGAAGTCCGTCAATATGGAACTTCTTCAGCCAGTACATGGCGTTGGCGATCAAAAAGTCCTTTACTTCATTTTTCTCAAAGTCAAAGACCTTGGTACCCCAGTCCGGATGCTCGCCCTTTCTGGGATCCGCATACTCAAAGAGGGGCGTGCCGTCAAACATGGCAAGTCCGAATTCATCCTTGGGGAAATGGGCGGGAACCCAGTCCAGGATCACGCCGATGCCTGCCCGGTGCAGGGTATTTACCAGATACATAAAGTCCGTAGGCTCGCCGTAGCGGGAGGTAGGTGCATAGTATCCGGTTACCTGATATCCCCAGGATCCGTCAAAGGGATGCTCTGCAATACCCATGAGCTCTACGTGGGTATATTTCATGTCCTTGCAGTATTCCACAAAGCTGTCCGCAAACTCCCGGTAGTTATAAAAGCCCTTATCCCCGGACTCCGGATCGTTTACCGGATGCTTTTTCCAGGAACCGATATGGCACTCGTAAATAGCCATGGGGGATTTCAGAAGATCCTTATCCGCCTTGGCATTTTGCCAGGTTTCATCACTCCATTTAAAGCTGTTCAGATCCGAGACAACGGAAGCTGTCTCCGGCCGAAGCTGTGCCTGATTGGCAAAGGGATCTGCCTTGTAGATCTTGCGGTTATCCTTGGTGGTGATGACGAATTTGTACAGATCACCTTTCTTTACCCCGGGAACGAACAGAGCAAAGATCTGTCCTCCTCCCAGGCGCTGCATATTGTCCTTGTAAATATCCCAGTCGTTGAAATCTCCCACCACGTTGACGTACTCTGCATTGGGCGCCCATACTGCAAAGTAAACGCCCCTTTGTCCATCCACCGTGGTTTCGTGCGCTCCCATTTTTTCATAGATCTCATAGTGGGTTCCCTGCGCGAACAGATACTGGTCGTCATCTGTTAAAAAAATGGGATTGGTCTGTTTTTTTGCTGCCATGTTTGTATGCCCCTTTCTTCTCCCTGTATCGTTTTGCCTACCCCCTATAGGCTGTGTTACTTATCCAGCATGAAGTCCTTTTCCCGAAGGACGATCATGTCTTCCTTATCATATCGTTTTGCCAAAAGTACATCCACGAAGCGTCCGATGCCCTTTTTCTCCACCTTCTCAATGGCGGAGTCCACAATGCCCCGAACCTCGGCTGTGGTGACTGCGTGGTCCTGACGCTGGCGCTCCTCAATGCGGTTGTACAGTGCCAGCTTACCCATCTCGTCGATGGAGTATTCCTTCTCCTTGGCGTAGGCCTGGGCAAAGGTTACAAGTCCGTCGTTATCCAGAACATCCACTACCAGCTTCTGGGAAGCGTATTCTTCCACCTTGGGATTGGCATCCGTCAGTCTCTGCATATTGTCATCGGTATCGCAAAGCACAATTAAAAGTCCGCTGAGGCTTCCTGCCTTTTCAAAAAGCGTGCTGACGGTATCTGCCGTCATGGAGCCTGCCTCGGTGATCACCAAAGATCCGTCATTGTACTGGGCAAGGAAGCTGTCCATGTTCTGTCCGGAAAGCTCCTCTGCTGTGAGGACAACGGATTTGTCACTGACGGAGGGTGCGTACAGACCGATGGCTGCCACCAGCTCTTTTCCTACGGTCTCCGGATCGGTACCGTTTTCACCTACTACCCGGATGTTGGATGCCAAAGGCTCCAAGCTTGCCTGATCGATGATCCTTGCAAGTCTTTGTTGCATCTGTTTTCCGTTGGCAACGTGGGAGAACAGATCTCTTTCCTCTTTGGTCAGGACTCTGGCTTCCTCACCATCCTCTTCTTCGGAGGAATCAGCGCTCTGAGCTTGAGATGCTGCTGCCGATTCGGCTGCCTGCTCTGTCTTGGGAGCTTCCTGTCCGGCTGCTTCGGCTGCCTTTTTCTCCATGAGCTGGGCGTAGAGCTTATCCACGTCCATCTCCTTCTTTTCGGAAGCTTCTTCTGCCTTGGGCTCCTCCTCGGAGGATTTGGTCTCCGTGGGCTCTGCTTTTTCTACAGCGCCCTGGGCTGCCAGCTGTGCTGCCTTTGCCATTGCCACGGCTTCGGCTGCGCTGGAAGCAAGTCCTGCAGGAGCTGCTGCTTCCGTGTTTTCTTCAGTGGTATCTTTCGTAGTTTCGGTTGTATCTTCTGCTGCAGTTTCAGTTTCGACCTTGGTTTCGGTCTCTGCAGTCTGATCCTTTTCTTCCTTTGCCTCCTGAGACTCTGCTTCATCTAAAATGCTGTGCAAAATCTCTGCCTGCAGATTGGAGGTGTCATAGTGCTGGCCTGCAAGGGCCGATACCAGCTTATCCTCAAGGCCGTTGATCTCGGCAGTATTGAAGTTGCTGGCCTGCTGAGAAGCCTTCTTCTCCGGCTGCGCCTGAACGGGCTGCTCCGGTTCTTCCTCCTCTTCCTCCGGCTCTTCCTCTGTCAATTCTTCGGCTTCTTCAAGGACTTCCGCTGCTTCTTCTTCGGCTACTTCTTCAGCCTCTTTGCTCTCCGGCTCTGTCTTCTCCTCCGGAACAGCTTCTTCCGTCTCTTCAGGCAGCTCTTCCTCTGCCTTCACGGATACGTTTTCCATTTCCTTTTGCAGAGCGGATCTGGCTTCCTTCTCCAGCTCCTCGGCTCCGTCGAATACATCGATCATGGGAGAAATGGTATTGAGTTCATTCTGCTCAAAGGCAGAAACATTATCGTAATTGTTCAGAAGAGGGCTGCTCTGCTCCTTCACCTTCTGCTTGATCTCTTCGATCTGCTGCTGCTCGGTGGCCTTCTTCACATCCTCCCACTCGGCAATGATATCTCTGAAGCTCAGCTGTCCGGTGATCTGTTTTTCCACCATGGGCTTTTCCGCTTCTTCCGGTGCTGTCTCCTGAGGCTTTTCGCTCTCTGCGGGAGCAGGAGCTGCAGGTGCTTCCGCTACCACGGGCTGCATCTCCTTCATGGCGTCTGCCGTAGCCGCTGCCGCTTCCTGCGCTGCCTGACGGGCTACCTGTGCAGCCTGTACCTGGGAAGCCTGTGCTACCTGGGTTGCCGCCGCTGCCGCCGCCTGGGAGGCTGCCGCTGCCGCTACCTGGGAGGCTGCTGCCGCCGCTGCCGCTGCCGCCGCTTCCTTTGCAGCTTCCATGGCTACGATCTGCACTGCTTCAATAAATTCCTTGGGAAGGGGCTTACTCTGGGAAAAGACGATGGGCTCGATTTTTTCCATCTCCCTGGCAGGCTCTTCGGGCTCTGCTGCAGCTTCTTCTTCCTCTTCCAGGGCTTCTTCAGCTGCTTCGAAGTCCTCTTCCTCTTCGATCTCTTCTATATCTTCCTCTTCATACTCATCATCAAAGAGCATGGCGGGATCAAAGCTATCATCCGGATCCTCTTCGGGATATTCCTCATCCTCTTCTTCGGCGCTAAGCTCCGTCATATCCTCATCCGCCGTGATCTCCGTCATATCTTCATCCACGGTGATCTGCCTCATATCCTCATCGGCAGTTTCGTCCTCTTCAAAATCCTCTTCAACCTCTGCATCCTCGTCATCAAAGAAGGCTTCTTCATCCTCCTCTTCCTCTTCGAAGATCTCTTCGAAATCATCGCTGATCTCTACAAAGTCATCCTCTACTTCCTCAGGCTCTGCATCGGCTTCGGCTTCTGTTTCTTCAGAAACTTCCTCTGCTTCCTCTGCTGCAGACTCCCTGGCAGGGGCTGCCTCCTGCTTGGAAGGCTCTTTGGTTTCTTCCTCGCTCTCCTCGGAATAAACCTCTTCGATCTCTACGGTGTCTCCCTGTCCGAACTGGGGGATCTTTCCGGTCTCTCTGGCGATGCGCTCGTTGTTCATTTCCTCAGCCATCTCAATGGCTCTGGAGATCACATGAGGCTGCAGGGAATCGATGCTGTCATGGAAAATGGAATTCATGGGCAGGGCACGGGTGGCATCTGCTGCCTCCATATCATCCTCTTCCATGAGCTTGACGATCTCTTTTGCCAGATACTTACTGGTCTCTTCCTCTAAATTGATGGTATCAAAACGATTGCCCGCATCAATGGTACGGACCTTGATATCCTCTACATCAGGGGTTACGATGCGCATATCGCTGTCATCGTCTTTGGCCTGCTCATTTTCTTTTGTCTCCGCCCGGTCCTCTTTCTCTGTTTCAGGCAGCACAACAGCGCCGATGGCCTTGGAAAGATCCTTGGTTTCGGCGATCTTTACGGAATCCTCGGCGGCAGCAGGACCTTCTTCCTCTTCCCACTCTTCGTCCTCTTCGAAGTCTTCTTCCTCCTCTTCGTAGTCTTCGTCTTCGAAGTCTTCCTCTACCGTCTCGTACTCCTCTTCATATTCCTCTTCGGAGTCCTCGTATTCCTCATCCTCGTACTCTTCATCTTCATACTCTTCGGACTCATCCTCTTCAAAGTCTTCCTCCTCGTAGGCTTCGTCCTCATAGTCTTCCTCGGTCTCGGGATAATTCTCATCCTCATAGACCTCGTCATCTTCGTATTCTGCCTCGTCCTCGTACTCCTCTTCCTCATAGGAGGCAGGCTCCGGCTCGGGCTTGTATCCTCTGTGATATCTGGCCCGGTCTTTCTCATCGGCGATGCGGATATCCTCATCCTCCTCTTCAGGCTCCGAAGCCGCTGCCCGGTTCTTCCAGCCCATACGAAGAGACGGGATTCTGGTAGTCTTTGCCTTGGTGGGGGCCACGTTTTTCACGCTGATATTCATGGGTGCCTGCACATCGCTGTCCATGTTCTCCTCGGCGGTAGCTTCCTCCGCCAAAGCGATGGCTTCCCTCTTTTCCAGGAAACGGGCATTGTATTTTTCCTGCTGGGTGGGGGTTAAAGGTGCATGCAGCATCTTCAGCTCCAATGCCTTATACACATACTCGCCGTCCCCGAACCACAGGATCAGTTCATCACATTCCTCCACGCATCTGGTGGTAAGACCGATGCGGTGATACAGATATGCCAGCTCATAGGTCCACTTGGGATCAGGATCGTCGTAGTTGTACATCTTGTATTTTTCCAAAACCGCGATCCGCTCCTCAAGGGATACGTCATGGGATTCGTAAATCTTATATTGGAGGATAAAGCGATCCACCTCATGGGGTGCGATCTGCTTATACTGCTCAAAATACTCTACGGCCTTTACCGGATCCTCCAAAATAATGGAAAGCTCACAAAGAGCATATACCACTCTCT
>JAEEKV010000223.1 GCA_016282595.1 Lachnospiraceae bacterium | reverse complement strand
TCATTTGCATACACCTGTAGTCCGTCCGGCCCGGTCGGAATTGTTGTCATCATCAAAATCGTTGACAATGCAACTGACAAAAACCGCTTCCATTCCTTCTTCATCCCTGATACTCCTTTCACACCGCTGCAATCAGCTTCCCTTATTATGCCGAAACTCCGTTTTCGGCTTTTGTATCAAAAATACACGATCACTTACCCGTTTTTATTCCTTTGCTAAAACACTGACGCCCTTCGAGGATCCGAGTCTGTCCGCTCCCGCATCGATCAGTGTTTCCATATCCTCTCTGGTATTGATCCCGCCGGCGGCTTTGATCTTGACCGCATCGCCAATGTGATATTTGAACAAAAGCACATCTGCCTTCGTTGCCCCGCCGGTGCCAAAGCCCGTAGAGGTCTTGATGTAGTCAGCGCCCGCATTGGTCACTGCCTGGCAAAGGGCTTTTTTCTCATCCTCTGTCAGATAGCAGGTCTCTACGATGACCTTCAGGATGTTGTTGCCGCACTCATGCTTCAGATCTGTGATCTCCCGCTCTACCTTTGCCATATCGCCGTTCTTGACATCAGTGATATTGATGACCATATCGATCTCGTCAGCCCCGTTATCCAGGGCATCCCTGGTCTCTGCCAACTTGACCGCCGTGGTCTGGTAGCCCAGAGGGAATCCGATCACGGTACAGATCTTCAGCTCATCCCCATATACCTCCTTCACCCTTGCCACATAGCACGGAGGGATGCAAACCGAAGCGGTCTCATATTTGATCGCCTCCTCACAAAGCTTTGCAATATCCTCCCAAGTACAAAATGCCTTCAGGCAGGTGTGGTCAATACGCTTTAAAATATCCCTTGCTTCCATTCTTTGATTCCTCGCTTTCTTTTTTCTGTCTATCTATTCAATTTTATATGATGCCAATCCCCCGAGTTCGATAATGACCCCACTACTCTGTCCCCGGGGGCACTTTGTCCGAAGGTCAAAATTTGCACATATATGGTTTATTATAGCACAATTCCGTGGTTTATACCACCAGCAAACGGATATCCGATTCCGGATCCGATCCGGGGATGCTTTACCTAAAATGCGTGCACTTATGTCAACATTTTTTTCTTGCGCTCCCCTGTTTATCTATGTTAAAATGTATTGGATTGTGAGGATATTCTTAGAGTTGAAATGAGAGGGTACGCATGACTGAACCGAATGTTTTTTCTGAAGTTACAGACGATATCGTCAGACTTTCCAATCTCGCCAAAAATGCAGATATTATCGAGACCGAGCTTTTTACCAAATATGATGTAAAGCGTGGTCTTCGTGACCTGAATGGTAAAGGTGTGCTTGCAGGTCTGACTACGATCTCCGATGTTCGCGCCAATAAGATTGTCAACGGAGTGCAGGTTCCCATTCCCGGAAAGCTGTTTTACCGTGGATACAATGTAGAGGATCTGGTTGCCGGTTTTTCCAAGGATAACCGCTATGGCTTTGAGGAAGTCACCTATCTTCTGCTTTTTGATGCACTTCCCGATGAAAAAGAGCTTGAGATGTTCCGTGATCTGATGGGCTACTATCGTTCTCTGCCCACCAGCTTTGTGCGTGACATCATTATGAAGGCACCCTCCCAGGATATGATGAATACCCTGGCTCGTTCTGTGCTGACCTTATATTCTTATGATGACCGTGCAGACGATACTTCCCTGCAGAACGTACTTCGTCAGTCTCTGCAGCTGATCAGTCTGTTCCCGCTTCTTTCCATCTATGGTTATCAGGCATATTCGCATTACCATGATGGCAAGAGCCTTTACATTCATCAGCCTGTAGCAAAAATGTCCACGGCGGAAAACATCCTGCATATTCTGCGTCCGGATTCTTCCTTTACGCCTCTTGAGGCCAAGATCCTGGACATTGCGCTGGTTCTCCACATGGAGCACGGCGGTGGTAACAACTCCACCTTCACCACCCACCTTGTAACCAGCTCCCTGACGGATACCTACTCTGTTATTGCAGCAGCCATCGGTTCTCTGAAAGGTCCTCGCCACGGCGGTGCCAATATCAAGGTGGTTCGCATGTTTGACGAGATGATGAATGAGATCTCCGACTGGACCGATGAGGAAGCCGTAAAGAATTACTTAAGAAAGCTCCTGCACAGAGAAGCCTTCGATCATTCGGGTCTCATCTACGGTGTGGGCCACGCGGTTTACTCCACTTCCGATCCCAGAGCGGTTCTGTTTAAGCATTATGTGGAAAAATTGTCCGAGGAAAAGGGTTTGACGAAGGAATTTGAGCTCTACTCTCTGGTTGAAAGGCTTGCGCCTGAGGTAATCGGTGAGGAAAGACACATTTACAAGGGCGTTTCCATCAACGTGGACTTCTATTCCGGATTTGTATATCGGATGCTGGGCATCCCTGAGCAGTTGTTTACACCGCTCTTTGCAATCGCCCGTATTGCCGGTTGGTCGGCTCACCGTATGGAAGAGCTTGCAAACAACGGAAAGATCATCAGACCGGCGTATAAGCCCATTCACGACGATATGCAATATGTTGATTTAGCAAAAAGATGACATGAAAAAAGCCACCCTTTCGGGTGGCTTTTTTACGCTTCATTCCCAAGTGCCTTCTCGATTGTGTCGATTAATCGCTGCGGTACCGCAGGCTTCAACAGATATCCTGCGGGCTTGAGCTTCAGCACGGCCTGGATATGCTCTCTGTCGTTAACACCTGTTAAGAAGATTACGGGGATATCGCAAAGCTCTTCATGGGCCAGGATCATCTCCATAGTCTGCTTCCCGTCGCAAACAGGCATTTCGTAATCCAGCAAAATGACATCCGGACGTTTCTTACCCATGGTGGTCATGGCCTGCATGCCGGAATTGGCAAGCATGATCTGGTATTTTTCCTGAAGCATAGCCTTGATGGAGCGAAGGGTTGCAGCGTTGTCATCTACGATCAATACTTTTTTGCGCTCATCCTCCGTGGTATGCACCACTGCCTCCTGTATGGTCTGCTCGTTGATCTCCAATCTTCTGCAGATAGCGGAAAGGACGTCCTTGTTATCCAAAGGACGCAGCAGGTTTTCAAACTGCTCTCCCACATAGAAATGTGCCACATCCTTGATATCCGCACCGGAACCGATGGTAAGCACCGGAAGATCGCTGTATTCCTTATGGAGCTTGGCGAAAAGCTCGGAACTGATGTTGAACAAGCCCACCAAGCTAATGAGGATCAGATCCGGTTCGGTAACCTTGATCATACCCACTGCCATGGACACGTTATCCGAGCAGATCTGTACTCTGAAATAATGCTTGAGATAGCTGTTCAGATCCTTCAGCATCTCATTCATTTTCCCGATGATCATGATAGTTTTCATACGTTTCCCCTTTTATACAATTACTGTATTTCTATTATACCCCATTCTCGTCTAAATTGCTTCTGATTTCGGAAATAATCTCGGCCGCCGCTTCCGTATCCAGATCCTTAACCATGGCATTCAGTTTTCGGATCTGTTTTTCCGTCTCATCATCGTATTGATAGGACATCATCTGAGCCATGACATTGTCTGCTTCATCCACATCGAACTCTTCCAATGCATTTTCCAGCATAGAAAGCATGGCAAGAAGCATTCCTGCATCCGCGGTGTTATTTGAAACATCCTCGAAGAGCTCTGCCAGCATCTCTTCGTAAGAGCGCCATTGATTGATAAAGGTTTCATGGAGTTTTTCTACGGTATCTGTATCCCCGTCTCTGGATGCATTTTCCAAAATCTTCGCCATACCCGCCAGAGGCACGATACCGATGGTGGCGGCTGCGGATTTCATACCATGTACCTGAATGCGGTAATTCTCCATATCGGAATCGGCATACATACGATCCAGCTTATCCGCCTGATAGGAAATGGTCTCCCGGAAATCCCTGACAGAATCCAGCAGCAGCTCACGATCCGGTAAATGCAGGGAGGCAAAATCCCAATCCAGACCGTCAATCATGGTAAGCTCCGGCTCATCTTCCTGTTGGTATCCGCCGGATGCCGAATCCCCTCCGGCTGCTAAATTACCACCATTACCATTTCCTGCACTACCTGCATCAACACCATTTCTTACAGCAGCACCTGCACCGGCCTCATGCTTCTCCCCCGGGCCGATC
>JAEEKV010000222.1 GCA_016282595.1 Lachnospiraceae bacterium | reverse complement strand
GTCTTCTTGCCGCAGCCGTCAACGATAACGGTGTTCTCTTTCTGAACCTTAACGGATTTTGCTCTGCCGAGCATATCCATGGTAGCATCCTTCAGTTCCAGACCAAGGTCGGAGGAGATCACCTGTCCGCCGGTCAGAACTGCGATATCTTCCAGCATTGCTTTTCTTCTGTCACCGTAGCCGGGAGCCTTAACAGCAACTACATTGAAGGTACCACGCAGCTTGTTTACGATCAGGGTGGTAAGGGCTTCGCCCTCAACATCCTCTGCTACGATGAGAAGCTTAGCGCCGGACTGTACGATCTGCTCCAGAAGAGGCAGGATCTCCTGAATGTTGGAAATCTTCTTATCCGTGATGAGGATGTAGGGATTGTCCAGAACTGCTTCCATCTTATCCATATCGGTAGCCATGTAAGCGGAAATGTAACCTCTGTCGAACTGCATACCTTCTACCAGATCAAGCTCGGTCTGCATGGTCTTGCTTTCCTCAATGGTGATCACACCGTTGCCGGTTACCTTTTCCATAGCGTCCGCTACCAGATTGCCGACTTCCTCATCTCCTGCAGAGATGGAAGCTACCTTTGCGATATGCTCTTTTCCTTTTACCTTGGAACTCATCTTTGCGATGGCTTCCACTGCACAATCGGTTGCCTTCTTCATACCCTTACGACGAATGATGGGGTTTGCACCTGCTGCCAGGTTCTTCATTCCATCGCCGATACTAGCCTGTGCACGAACGGTTGCGGTGGTGGTACCGTCACCTGCTACGTCATTGGTCTTGGTAGCAACTTCCTTTACCAGCTGGGCACCCATGTTCTCAAACGCATCCTCAAGCTCGATCTCCTTGGCGATGGTCACACCATCGTTGGTGATCAGGGGAGCGCCATAGGATTTATCCAAAACTACGTTTCTACCCTTAGGTCCAAGTGTTACTCTTACAGTATCCGCAAGCTTATTCACGCCGGCTTCCAGACTGGTTCTGGCGTCTGCACCGTATTTGATCTCTTTTGCCATTGTTTCGTCCTCCTGTTTCTGTTATTTTACGATTGCTAAAATATCGCTCTGGCGAACTATGATATACTCTTCTTCCTCAATCTTTACTTCCGTTCCGGAATATTTGGAAAAGATCACATGCTCACCTTTCTTTACCTGCATCGCAACTTCCTTGCCGTCAACCATTCCGCCGGGGCCTACTGCGATGACTTCTGCCTGCTGGGGTTTTTCCTTGTTCTGACCCGGCAGTACAATACCGGATTTGGTGGTCTCTTCAGCCACCAGCTGCTTTAATACAACTCTGTCACCAAGTGGTACTAATTTCATAGTGAATGCCTCCTTTTGCATCATCTTTTTCTATCTTGTTAGCACTCATATCTTTTGAGTGCTAATTACCTCAACTGATACTCTATCACTCTGCCTATTCTTTGTCAACTGTTTCCGTGTTTTTTTCAATGGTTTCAAAAAAAAGGTCTGCCGGGATTACCGACAGACCATCAGGATCCGATGTACTTAGTTTTCGTCGTCCTCTCTCTGGGCTGTATAAACCGTTCTCTTTCTTGCCATCTCATCGCTTGCCAGATACTCATCATAGGTGGTGATCTTATCGATCAGGCTGCCGTCCGGCAGGATCTCCATGATGCGGTTTGCGGTGGTCTGTACAAACTGGTGGTCATGGCAGGAAAACAGTTCCACACCCGGGAACTTGATCATACCGTTGTTCAGCGCCGTGATGGACTCCATATCCAGGTGGTTGGTGGGCTCGTCCAGGATCAGGCAGTTAGCGCCGGAGATCATCATCTTGGAAAGCAGGCATCTTACCTTCTCTCCTCCGGACAGAACCTTAACTTTCTTTACGCCGTCCTCACCAGCAAAGAGCATTCTTCCCAAAAAGCCTCTGACGTAGGTTACATCATTGACGGGTGAATAGCCCATGAGCCAGTCGGTGATGGTAAGATCATTATCAAACTCGGCAGTGTTGTCCTTGGGGAAATAGGCCTGAGAGGTGGTTACACCCCACTTAAAGCTTCCCTCGTCCGGCTCCAGCTCTCCTACCAGAATCTTAAACAGAGTGGTCTTTGCCAGCTCGTTGCCGCCTACAAAGGCAATCTTATCATCATGTCCCACATGGAAGGTAATGTTGTCCAGTACCTTTTCTCCGTTGATGGTCTTGGAAAGATTCTCTACAAACAAGACCTCGTTACCGATCTCACGATCCGGTCTGAAATCAATATAAGGATATTTTCTGCTGGAAGGCTTGATCTCATCCAGCTCGATCTTTTCCAGGGCTCTTTTTCGGCTGGTAGCCTGCTTGGATTTGGAAGCGTTAGCCGAGAACCGAGAGATGAACTCCTGCAGCTCCTTGATCTTTTCTTCCTTTTTCTTATTGGCTTCCTTCATCTGCTTGATCAAAAGCTGACTGGATTCATACCAGAAATCATAGTTGCCGGCATAGAGCTGGATCTTGCCGTAGTCGATATCCGCAATCTGGGTACATACCTTATTCAAAAAGTATCTGTCATGGGAAACGACGATAACCGTATTTTCAAAGTCGATCAAAAAGTCCTCCAGCCATGCGATAGCATCCAGATCCAAATGGTTGGTAGGCTCGTCCAGCAGCATGATGTCCGGATTACCGAACAGGGCCTTTGCCAAAAGAACCTTCACCTTCTGGTTACCATCCAGGGTATCCATCTGCGCATAGTGCAGCTCCGTAGGAATTCCCAGACCATTCAAAAGCTGTGCAGCATTGGTCTCTGCATCCCAGCCGTCCATTTCCGCAAACTCACCTTCCAGCTCCGAAGCACGGATACCGTCCTCATCGGTGAAATCCTCTTTGGCGTAAATGGCCTCTTTTTCCTTCATAACCTGGTAAAGTCTTTCGTTACCCATAATGACAACATCCATTACCTGGTAGCTGTCATACTTGAAGTGATCCTGCTCCAGCACGGAAAGACGCTGTCCGGGAGTCATGATCACGTCACCCTTGGTGGTCTCCAGCTGTCCGGATAAGATCTTTAAAAAGGTGGATTTTCCTGCACCGTTGGCACCGATCAGTCCGTAGCAGTTGCCTTCCGTAAATTTGATATTCACATCCTCAAACAATGCCTTTTTTCCAATTCTCAAAGTTACATTACTTGCCTGAATCATTCTTTTTTTACTCCTCTTAAACTCCGATAAAACCTGCTTTATGTTCTTCTTTTACAGCCGGGTTCCCGCGGTGATCTGCCACGCCAGCCCTACCATTGTATCAATAAGCGCCCGCTTTTGCAACGAAAAGTGTCTGTTTTCGGGCATTTTGGGCATAAAAAAATACCTGCCTCATCAAAGGCAGGTACTTTTTCTTACACGCTCATGTCAAAATGAGAACCAATATGCGGAGCAACGGATTGTTCCATCATGGAGCGATCCATCATCGAAACCAGCGACTGCCCCAGCTGCTCGTTCATATCGAGCTGATTCGACAGAACCGCCACGCCGATATTATTCGTCAGATTGACCTGAGCCATTGCAGTGGATAAACCTGCGATATCCATATGGACCCTCCCTTCCTGATATTGGTGCTCTTATTGTAACATGGATCTGCTTGCCTTAGCAAGCAGATCCATTACTTTTACAAAGGATTTATTTTTTGGTGGTTGCAGTCAGAGACTTCATAACCAGCGTTGCCTCTGCACCCTTCTGGCCCTTTACTCTCTTGTCATCCGTATCGGTATAAGGCTCTGCATAGTAGGTGTAGGTGGTTCCGACTGCTACGTTCATATCGCCGTAGATCGTCCAGTCTCCTGCACCTCTTGTCAGGGTTGCTACCAGCGTAAACTTGCCGTCTCCCGCCTTCTTGTACAGATAGTAGCCGTCCGCACCGGGCACGTTCTTGATGAAGATATTGGCCTTGTTCTCTCTTCTCTGCTCGGTTACGATAGAGGGGCCTTCGCTGACTGCGTAAACCCTGATGCCCTTTGCATCCATAAGGGATTTTACTTTTTTCTTCCTTACCTGCTTGTAGGATGCCAGCGTGTATGCATACTTCACACCGGTCTGTGCCTTATCATCGGTATAGGTAAGGGTATTGCTGCCGGTTACGGTAGCGATCAGCTTCCAATCCTCGTCCTCTCCAACGGGCTTTCTGTAAACCAGATAACCGGTGCAGTCGGAGATTCTCTTCCACTTCAAAGCGACCTTGGTAGAGCTAGCGGATTTGGCCTCTGTCAGCTTCGGTGCAACAGGCTTTGCCTGAATCTCCTTGGTCGGAGCCTGTGCAGACTCAAGCTTCGTCTTTCCGTTGTCGCCGCCGAGCACATAAGCCTTTACGGTGAACTTATAGGTCTTGCCGCAGGTCAGTTTGCCAACCTTGTAGGTGTTCTTTTTCAGATTCTTCTTTACCAGTTTGAGCTTGCCCTTCTTGTTTACCTGGTAAACGTTGTAGCCCTTGGCGCCTTCCACCTTGCCCCAGGTCAGCTTCACCTTGGTGGTGCTGATGTTGGTCACCTCGGAAAACTTGGGGGTTGCGGTGGTAACCGTGATCTTGGTTCCTGTTGTATAAACAGCACTGGTAACCTGTGAGATGGCAAAGTCATCATCTGCTACGGAAAGGATCTGGTATTCATACTCTGTTCCGCTGGTCAGCTTGGTATCCACAAAATCTGTTGTGGTATTGCCCTGGCAGTCACCCACCTTGGTAAAGGTGCCGCTCTCATTTCTTCTGAATACCTGATAACCGGTGGCCTCTGCGATCTTATTCCAGGTCAGCTTGACTGCGGTATTGCTTGCACACTCTGCAGTAGGGAGCTTCGGTGCTCTGGGGCGGATCAAAAACTGCTCATCGATCTCACCGGTGTATTTGCCTTTTCCGGTGATCTTTGCGGTAGCGGTTCCCACCTTCTTGGTATTGTTACCGATCACCTGTACATCGAAGTCCGTTCCCTGCACCAGGGTTACTTCCTTATTATCGATCTTATCCTTGATGATGAATTTGGGAGCTACATCATTGCCGGTGTAGCAGGTCGTAGTCTCATCCGGCTTGATGGTGATGGCGCTATTATCTGCCGGAACCAGGGATCTTTTGATTGAAAAAGGATATGCCTTTGCAGCATTGATCGCTGCGGTATTGGTGGCATCCCCGCCCCAGAGCTTCATCACGTAGTCGCCCGCTGCCCAGGTAGCGGTATCATTGAAAGCCAGCTTGATGGTGGTCTTTACATCTCTGCCGTCGGAAGAAGCAGGTGCCTTTCTGGTGTAGCTGTCAATGCATTCACCGTTCTTATAAATGGCTACCGTATATTGACCCTCGGGAGAAACCACAAGCTCCAGATCCACTTCCTTGCCATAGGTGTAAACCGAAGGATCCAGTCCATAGAACCGAACGATCTCGGCCGGTGCTCCTTCCGCATCCAGCTCCTCCTCTGCATCAGAAGTCATTACAGGAGCCGTTGCAGCATTCTCTGATACGGATCCCGTGATCGCCGCTGCCGCAGGCAAAGCCGTTGCCACACAGAGCGTCGAAGTCAGTAACGCACATAAAAAGCGCTTTTTCATGTTTCTACCATTCCTTTCACAAGCTATTGTTCTTATAGTCACGGTTCTTTCAAACCACTACTCCTATAATAACACAATATCTTGACTAGTCAATCATGAAAAAGCGCTATTCCTTGTGTTTTTCTTAATTTTCTTTTAAATTTCACCCCGCAGAGGGTCAAATGGACGCAAGCTACCCTTCCACGATGAGATATCTGCCGTCTCCGATCTCAAAAACCTCATCGGCAGAAGCGATGCTGCCTTCATCCAGATCCTCCAGATCCAGACCTTCCTCATTAAAGTAGTCCCAGACTTCCTTCTTGCTGTCTAGCACCACGGCAAAAGCCTCCTCCAGAAAATCACGAGCTTCTTCCCGGGTTTCAGCCACCCGCTCGGGATACAGCTTTTCCTGCTGCTCCAAAAACACATCCAGTACTTTATTATCGAACTCCGGCATTCTCTTTTCCTCCTTGTTCTTTCCTATAATAATTCCCGCAGAACGCTCACCACACCATTCTCCCAGTAAGGGGGACATACGTGCTTTGCCGCTGCCTTTACCTTATCTACTGCATTTCCAACGGCGTAGCTTTCTCCCGCTGTCTGCATAAGGCCGATATCATTCTCGTTGTCTCCGAAGGCCATAACCTCTTCGGGCCTGATGCCCAAATGGTCGATCAAAACCTGCAGGCCATTTCCCTTATCCACTGTGGCGTCCATAAAATCCACCCACTCTTCACCGGCCATGGTGGCTTTCACTTCATCCTTCCATTTGGGGATCAGGATCTTTTCGCCCTGCTCTCGGATATTGCCTTTTCGGTAAACCGCCAGCTTGACAAAATCCTCCTCCAGCCCCAGGATATCCTCCGTCAATGTAACGTCATTTCGATAGCCGTCACGGATCAACCGGATAAAGTCTTCATCCCTCGATTCCAGATAGCATCCGTGGGGGGTGGACGCCACCACATGACAGCCCACAGGATACAGGTCTCTTAAATCCTGCATGATCCCTTCCACATGACTTCGCTTCATACTCACCTTATAGATGGTCTCGCCGCCAATCAAAATATGAGCACCGTTCTCTGCTATATAACAAAGCTTTCTATCCACAGGGGCAAATACCTTTCGGATACTGCCGTACTGTCTCCCCGTGGCTACTGCCACATGGATGCCCCGATCCTCCAGAGCCCGAAACACTGTAACCTGCTCCTCGGTGATATTGGGAGAGGACTCTTTTACCAGGGTACCATCCACATCGGTGGCAATGAGTTTTATCGTCTGCATCCCGTCACCTCAATGTCCCGTCTCGGGAATGAACACACGGGTCTGCCGGGTACTGGCTGCCTTGGCGATCTCCCGGGTCTGGCGGGCCGCTTCCAGACAGAAGGTATCCTGGGCACAGATGGCCTGCTTGCCCCTTCTGTCGATCTTGTCATAGGTATCGTAGGGAGAAAGCACATGAGCCTTTATGGTATCCGAAAGCTGCACCGAAAGCACATGGATGGCCTTCTGCTTCAGATCCTCCTGCTCGATGGGAAACAGGATCTCCACTCTTCGCTCCAGGTTTCTGGGCATCCAGTCTGCGCTGGCCATATAGACCTCGCTGTTTCCGCCGTTCTCAAAATAGAAGATCCGGGCGTGCTCCAAAAAGTTCCCCACGATGGAGCGAACCGTGATATTCTCACTGACTCCCTTCACCCCCACCTTCAGACAACAGATGCCTCTGACAATGAGATCAATGGGAACTCCCGCACCGGAAGCTTCATAAAGGGCTGCAATGATATCCTGATCGCAGAGGGAATTCATCTTTGCTATGATCCTGGCAGGCTGTCCGGCCTTTGCGTTTTCCGCCTCCCGTTTGATGAGGGCCAAAAACTTATCCTTCAGCCAAAGGGGTGCCAGGGAAAGCTTGTTCCAGTTCTTAGGCTCGGAATAACCGGAAAGCATATTGAAGACTGCCGTAGCATCCTCTCCGATGGCATCGTGGCAGGTCAAAAGTCCCAGATCCGTGTAGAGCTTTGCCGTGGCATCGTTATAGTTTCCGGTTCCCAGATGCACATATCGTCTGATCCCATCCTCTTCTCGTCTTACCACAAGAGTAATCTTGGAATGGGTCTTCAATCCTACCAGACCGTAGATAACGTGGCATCCTGCCTGCTCCAGCATCTTTGCCCAGACGATATTGTTTTCCTCATCAAACCTGGCCTTCAGCTCTACCAGTACGGACACCTGCTTGCCGTTGTCCGCTGCCTGGGCCAGGGCCTTGATGATGGGGGAATTACCGCTGACACGGTACAGGGTCTGCTTAATGGCAAGTACCTTCGGATCCCTTGCAGCCTGCTGGATAAAGGAAACCACAGGCTCAAAGGTCTGGTAGGGATGGTGCAGCAGAATATCCCGTTTTCTGATCTCCTCAAAGAGATCGCATCCCTCCGGCAGCTCCGGTACGGGCTGGGGAGTATAGGGCTTGGCCTTCAGCTCCTCATAGCCCTTCATGCCGTACATCTTCATTAAGAAGGTAAGATCCAGGGGGCCGCCTATATAGTAGATATCTTCCTCGGATACCTCCAGCTCCTCCTTGATGATGCGAAGGAGTTTTTTGTTCATTCCCTCCTCCACCTCAAGGCGGATGGCATCTCCTCTCTGACGCTGCTTCAGCTGCTTTTCAATCTCCTCCAGGAGATCCTCTGCCTCGTCTTCATCAATGAGAAGATCGGCATTTCTCATAACTCTGTAGGGATGGGTGCAAAGCACGTCATAGTTCAAAAAGAGCTTGTCCATATTGTGCTCAATGATCTCTTCCAAAAGGATCACATGGGTTTTGCAGGCATCGTGGAACAGCTCCGGGGGAAGCTCGATGAAACGAGGCAGCACGGAGGGTACCTGCACGGTAGCAAACTCCACATCCTCTTTTCCGCCGTTCTTCTTTTTCAAAAGAGCAGCCAGATTCAGAGTCTTGTTACGGATCAGGGGAAAAGGCCTGGAGGAATCTACCGCCATAGGGGTCAAAACCGGATAGATATTCTCTTCAAAATACCGATCCAGATAGTCGTTTTGCTCATCCGTCAATGTCTCGTGCTGGCCGATGATATG
This sequence comes from Lachnospiraceae bacterium, assembly GCA_016282595.1. Classification (GTDB taxonomy): domain Bacteria; phylum Bacillota; class Clostridia; order Lachnospirales; family Lachnospiraceae; genus RGIG7926. The sequence continues at coordinate 9,428 of JAEEKV010000222.1, read as the reverse complement.
CAGTCCGCTGTGCTCAAGCTGCGGTAAAAGACTTCTGTTATAAGTAGAGTACTGGAGCTGCACCAGCTCATGGGTTGCCTGGTAGATCTGCTCCAGCTGCTGGGAAGGCGTCAGTCCCGCAATGTCCTTTTTCAGAACCCCTGCCTGCTCCATATCCTTCAGAGAAGCCACACGGACCATGAAAAATTCATCCAGGTTGGATGCGGTGATGCTCAAAAACTTCATCCGTTCAAATAAGGGAATGGTCTTATCCCTGGCTTCCCCCAGAATTCTCTGATCGAATAACAGCCAGGAAAGCTCCCGGTTGGTATAAAGAGAGGGATCCCGAAAATCCGTATAGCCACTCGGCAGGAGGGTAGTCTTTTCCTTCTTTGCAGACTTTTTCAGTTTTCCCTTTTCCTTCTTTGTTTTGCTCTCTTCCGTTTTCTTTGTCATATCCTTAACCCCATTTCAGTTTCCTGTAACAAATTTTAAACCACGGCTCCGCCGCGTCTTGTATGTCGTACCACTGGCCTTACATTGAAGACCTCTTCGAAGAAATCCGCCTTGGGAAGCAGCAGTCCCATCTCCAGCGTCAGATCCTCGGAGGTATCGATGTTGATCATCAGCTTTTGATCCTTTAAGGTCGCTTTGATGTGACTGAATTTTTCCCGGTAGCTTCTAACCAGCCCGTTGGCGATCTTCAGAATGGCCGTCAGTTTTGCCACCGTCAGATAGGAATCCTGATCCAAAAGTGTCAGCTTTCGAAGCTGGCTGTAATACTCAAAATCCACCCGGTTGTACTTGACGATATTGGCTACGATCTCCCGCTCCATATGGGACAGTCCGATGATCTCGTTTGCCATGATGATGGAATAGGAGCACTCCCCAACGTTTGCCATGCTGATATATTTCCCGCAGTCATTGAGCCTTGCGGAAAGCTGCAGCAAAAGCCTCTCCCTCTCTTTCAATCCGTGGATCCGTTTCATGCTGTCAAAAATCTCCAGGGCGATCTGCTCCATAAGGGCGCAGCGGCTGGCATTGGACATAAACCGATGACCGATGTTATCAGCACAGGCCAGAATGTCCTTTACAAAATCATGCTCCGGTTTAATGAGCTTATTCTTCTCTGCGTACTCATAAGCGATGCCGTCGCAAAGACAAACACCGGGAGCCCACAAAAGCCGGGAGTCCATGGTTTCCATCATGCGCCTTATCATCTCCGAACTGATAGAGAGCAAAAGTGCATTCTCCTCGCTGATCCCCAAAAACCGGGAAATCTCAGCCCGGGAGGATTCCCGCATTTTTTCTACAAACTTTTTGCACTCCTTCCGGGATAAAAAGCCCGGATTTTCCAGTCCTAAAACGGGACTTTGCATTACCAGGGATAAATAGTCATCCACCAGGATGATATTCTCGATCTTGCGTCCCTCCAGAAACAGGCGTCTCATAACCTCAAACTGGTTATCTACCTGCTCTTCGATAAGGCGGATGTATTCGGACTGGCGCACCTGCATGGATAACAGTCTTTCCCGCAGTCGCAAAAGACCGAGACGTAGGTTCTGGGTTGCTACCAGAGCATCCTTATCAAACAGGGAAATCTGGGTGCTGCCGCCGCCGATATCCACGATGACGGTGCCCTTTCTGATAACGGACTCAAAGCTTTCTCCCTTGGAGGCAATGGCCTTGTAATCCAGAAAGCGCTGCTCGGAATTGCTGATGACCTCCACCTCGATGCCGGTTCTGGCACGAATGCGATCCAGAATGATGGTGGTGTTTTCCGTCTCCCGAATAGCACTGGTACCGTAAGCCTTGTAGGCATCTACCTGATAGGACTGCATCACATCCCGAAATTCCTTTAGGATGCGGCAAACCTCTTCCACTCTCTGTTTACTGATCTTACCTGTGTTGTAGGTATCGGTTCCCAACTCCACTCTGTGGCGGATGTGATCGATCTCCCGGATCCCGTTTTTTGCGGAAATCTCAAAGATCTTCATGGCCAGTTCATAGGAGCCTACATCAATGGCTGCAAAGGTTTTGTATGCCATACGCTTCCTTCTTTCCTGTTTTTCTTTCACTCGCCGCTCTGTTCGTGACTCGCTTCTCTCCTCACGAACCGTCGCCGTAGGCGCCTCATAAGACAAGGAAAAAAGTCACCTCCTAATGCAAGCATTCTCGGTGTCTTTTTTCTTGTCTTGCGCGGCTTGTTATTTACGCTCAGTAATTTCCCAGGATCCGCAGATTCCGTGATTCCTCCCGCAGTCCCCGGAGGGCATTTTTCACGCCGCTGTCTGCCAGGTTTCCTTCAAAGTCCAAAAAGAATCGATACTCCCAGTTTCTCTCCGGAATGGGCCTGGACTCGATCCGCGTCATGTTCAGATCGTTGTAGATGAAATGGGACAGCAAGTGGTAAAGAGATCCGCTCTTGTGGGGCACTTCAAAATAGACGCTGATCTTTTTCGCATCCTTCTGATAAACCTTCTGGTTGGTGACTACGATAAAACGGGTGGAATTATCCTTTTCCTGATTGATGCCCCGCTCTAAGATCTGAAGGCCATAGTACTGTCCCGCATAGGCGCTGGCTACCGCTACCTGGGTGGGATCGTTGTCCTTCTTTATTTTGGCTGCCGCAAAGGCGTTGTTTTTCAAACCGATCTGCTGCCAGGGATAGCTGCCCAAAAACTCGGAGGACTGCATCAGCGCCTGGGGATGTGCATAGACCCGTTCCACCTTGGAAAGATCCGTCCCCTCCAGACCCAGCAGGCAATGCTCCACGGGAATGATCTGCTCTCCCACAATAAAGTTTTCAAACTCTGCCAGCAGATCATAGATCTCGCTGACGATACCTGCCGTGGAATTTTCAATGGGCAACACACCGAAATCAGCGCTTCCTTCATCTATGGCACTCATGGCATCCCGGAAGGTTTCCACGCAAAAGCTGGAGATCCGCTCCGGAAAAAACTGCTCCATTGCCGCCTGTGAAAAAGAGCCCTCTGCCCCTTGGAAAACCACTCTGACTTTTTTCCCTTCCGTCAGAGAATCCATGCCGATAAAGGGAAGCTTTACCTTCTGTCCGCTTTGCTCCAGCTTTTGGTATTGGAGCTTGCGGCTTACGGACATGATCTGTTCATATAACTCCTCAATGCCTCTGCTGTTAAAATCATTATGCACCAGCTCTTTTACCGCCTTGATCTTCACCGCTTCCCGCTCCCGGTCAAAAACCCGTTTCCCGGTTGCGATCTTATAGTCCGCGATCTGAGAGCTAATCTCCATTCTTTTTTCATAGCAGGCCACGATCTGCCTGTCGATCTCATCGATCTGGTCGCGAAGCGCGAGCAGATCCAACTGCTTATCCATGTTACTGTCCTCGTCTTTCTATTTTGATGCTTCTCTCAGTTTACCATTTTTCATGAAAAAAATCACGCTAAACTTTTACTGTCAAAAGGTGAAATTCGATGCTTCGGGAGCCGTTGTTTGCAGGGAAAAATTATGTTATAATGAAGCCACATAAAACCTGCATTTTTTGTTATCAAATTATGCTTCGGGGGAGGGATCGTTATGAAGAAAAAAGGACTTGTTCTGATCATCATCATTCTTATTTTGGTACTTGGCCTTGGGGTATATATCGTACTGAGCAACAATAAGGATATCAAACCAAACCCTGAGGATACCGTAGGTAACACCGCCGGCAATCTGAATAACGGCGGAACCTTCTGCGAGGCCGATGGCAAGATCTATTTCGCAAATCCCTATGATGAAAATACACTTTATAAGATGAATTCCGATCTGACGGACATCACCAAGCTCAGCGGCGCCGCCATCGGTTGTCTGAACTGCGCCGGGGATTATCTGTACTACTATCAGAAAAATTCCTCCGCTGCTTCTTCCCTGGGCTTTGTTGTTCATGTATCCGGCATCTATCGAAGCGACCTGTCCGGAAATCATGTGCTCTGCCTGGACAAATCGGACTGTGAAAACCTGGTGCTGCTGGGCAACAACGTCTATTATACCAAGGCGGTTGACGGTATGATGACCCTGTGCCTGCACAAGATCTCCACCTCGAAAAAAAATCCGCAAATGCTGACGGATTTCCTTTTGAATCCTGTCAACGTTTCCGGAACAAAGCTTTACTATAACGGCACCCAGACCGATCATTATCTCTACGCCTACGATACCGCCACCGATACTTCTTCCCTGGTGGCTCAGCATGATATGTGGTTCCCGGTTCTGGACGGCGGTTATGTGTATTTCCTGGATCTTTCCGCTAACTACGCTCTGAGTCGTTTATCTCTTTCCGACGGCTCCGTTACGGTTTTAGCCAATGAGCGGGTTGAATGCTTTAACGTATCGAATGGATTCATCTACTACCAGACCAATGATCCCGAAACCGCAGGCCTTTACAGAATGCGTACCGACGGCAGTGATCCTGCTCTGGTATCCTCCGGCATCTATCGCAACATCAATATCGCCGGCGGCTATGTCTTCTTCCAGAGCTTCCAGACAGACATTCCGCAGTTTATGTGTCCTGTAGGATCCACCTCCGTTTCCAACTTCGATGATGCCAAGGCAGCAGCCATGAAGAACATGAAATGAAACAAAAACGAAGTGCCCTCATTCGGGCACTTCATTTAACAGTTGCAGCATTGTTTTTTGAGATATGGGATGTCTGAAGCGGGGCGAAAGCTGCGCCAGCGGCTCCAGTACAAAGCGCCTGTTTTCCAAATCCGGATGCGGGATGCACAGCCTCTGTTCGGATACTACCAGATCATCATAAAACAGAATATCCAGATCCAGCGTGCGGGGTCCCCAGTGGACCTCGCGTTTTCTTTTTGCCTGCTGCTCCAGCTTCTGCAAAAACTCCAGAAGCTCCATAGGGGAAAGCAGGGTTTCAAACACCGCTGCCCCGTTTAGGAAATCATCCTGCTCCACACCGCCGTAGGGCTTGGTTTCGATGAGCTCCGATACCCGTACATCCTTTATATACGGATGCTTTTTGATCTTTTTTACTGCCGATTCGATGTATTTTTTCTTATCTCCCATATTGGAGCCCAGTCCGATATAGACTGTATGCCAGCCGATGGTCCGCATAACGCCCACCGAATCAAACTCCAGCACGATGGGAGCATCCGGCTTTTCTATGGAAATCTCCATCTTCCGGATCCCCGCAAACTCAAGCAAAGTGGCGCGGGCACTTTCCGTCACCGCCTTTTCCAACAGCTTATAAGTATTCCGCGTCAGAAAATCCACCAGAAACTCACACACCATACCATAATGGATCGTGTCCTCAAGTGCATCCGTATTTCCTGCCCGGTCCAGATCCGTAAAAAGCTTTGCGTTCAGAATAAAGCGCTGCCCCTGTCTGGTCTCCTGTTCATACACTCCGTGATAGCCGAAAAACGAAAGGTTCCTGATCAAAATGATATCCTGCATAGCGCCCTCCTTTTCCACAAATCTGTTTGCTTTCCGAACCTGCATACAGTTTACCACATTCATGGGAAATAGGATATCTGTTTTCAGTTTTCATCTTTACGTCACTTTTATCTTGTAGTATGATAAATCCATCTTAAGCACCACCGAGGATCCTTCAGATCTTCGTTATTCCACATTTGTTTTTGCAGGGATACGATTGTTGCTGTCTTTTTGGTTCCATAACGCTACCTTTGTATCTCTGTATCCATACCACAAAGGAGGTAGAATCTATGGAAAAAAAGAAACCAACACTAATCGATGCTTTGGGGGCACCCACTGACAGACACGAAATCTTGGAAGCGCTTAAACAATCCCCTGATGTTTGGGATGTGTTTAGCGGATTTCCTCCGGAAAAACAGGAAGAGTTCCTTGATTTCATGATGGGAAATCGCGGACTCAACATTCTTTATAACGTATTCTTCAAAAGCGTATTTAATCCCGAGATCTATAAAGATCGATTGGAAGCATTACTATCTGCGCTACTTGGAAAAAAGGTGATAATCCGGGAAGTACTTCCGAAAGAAGGCATCCAACTCTCTGAAAAAGGATCCTTCGTCGTAATGGACATTCTGGTGGAGCTTGAAGATGGCACAATATTTAATCTGGAGATCCAAAAGGTCGGCTATCTTTTCCCCGGTCAAAGGACATCCTGTTATATCTCAGATCTGATCATGCGCCAGTATAATAAACTTCATGCTCTATCCGATAAAAATCACCCCTTCAATTACAACAAGATGAAGCCCGTTCATATCCTTGTTCTGATGCAGGACAGTTCAGCGGAATTCAAGGCTGTGGCACCTCACTATATGCACCGGCGAGAGGTGAAATATACCAGTGGTGTTAAGGTTACAGACCTTGAGAATGTCACTTATGTATCCCTTGACACTTTTCATGATGTGGTACAAAATAACATTGACAGTGACTTACATGCATGGCTTACCTTCCTGTGTAATGATGATCCGGAAGCCATTTTGAAATTGATCACTCGGTATCCGTCATTTATTCCTATTTACCGGGATATAGCCATGTTCAGAAAACATCCAAAGGAGGTGGCATACATGTACTCTGAGGCATTACGAGAGATGGATCGGAACACGGAACTCTTTATGGTTTCGGAAGCTCGGAAACAGTTGGAAATCCTAACAAAAGAAACGGAAACTTTGATCAAGGAAAAAGAAGCACTCGCAGAAGTAGCAGTAGCCCTGACCAAAGAAATAGAAGTCTTGGCAGAAGAGACGGACAACCTCACTAAAGAACGCGATGCTGCAACCAAAGAGCGCGACGCTGCAACCAAAGAGCGCGATGCTGCAGCCAAAGAGCGCGATGCTGCAGCCAAAGAGCGCGATGCTGCAGCCAAAGAGCGCGATGCTGCAGCCAAAGAGCGCGATGCTGCAGCCAAAGAGCGCGATGCAATTCAGTCCGAAAATCAGGCATTGAAATCATTGTTGGAATCACATCACATTCCTTATCCCGGTAATTAGTCCTAAACAAAAAGTTTATAGTAAATACCATTCACAATAATCAAGAGAGGGCTGCGACTGCAGCCCTCTCTCTTCATTCACATATCTTTCTTTTACTTCTTCCAAACAATCTTAGCCGTACCAATCACTTTCTTCTTGAACAGTTTCTTGTATTTGGATTTCTGCTTTTTATTCAGCTTCGGCATATATATCTTGGCGCCACGGGCAAGACCATTGAATGCGCCGTTTCCTACTGAGGTGAGCGCTGTGGACTTAATGGTGACCTTCTTCAGTTTCTTCTTACCCTTTAAAGTCTTAGCAGCGATCTTCTTGACATTCTTGCCGATCACAAGCTTTGTCATCTTGTCGCAGCCCTGGAAAGCCTTCGCATCAATGCTGGTTATCTTCCGGGTCTTACCACCGATGGTTTTGGAATCGGGAACGGTGTAGCTCTTCTTCGTCTTGTTGGTCGGTCCCATGTACTTAGCTGTATCGTCAGCACCGATCTCATAATTCGCGTCACCCGCTTCTACAACATCACCGACTGCCGGCTCCTCGGTCTTTGCTCCGTCTTTCTTTGCTGCTTCTTCTGCTGCCTTTTTGGCTGCAGCTTCTTCTGCTGCTTTCTTGGCTGCCGCCTCTTCTGCTGCCTTTTTCGCTGCGGCTTCCTCTGCTGCCTTCTTGGCTGCGGCTTCCTCTGCTGCCTTCTTGGCTGCAGCTGCTTCAGCGGCCTCTGTTTCAACTACCTTTTGATAACCCTGCAAAAGAACCTGATAATGTCTGTAGTTTTCTTTCTTGAACACATCCTTTGCCCGATCAGTCAATGCAGTATATTCCTTATAGCAGTTTTTGATCTCGGTTCTGCGAAGATAATAGGTATCGCCACTATACGTAACATCATCACTGTAAATAAATGCTTTAATGTCATCTGCACGCTTTTCCCATTCATCATCCTCTCCATAGTCCCATTCATCTTCATACGCTTCCTTCATGTGAGCAACAAGCTCTCGTATCGGCGCATTTGCTTCATATCCCACATTGTCAATTGCAACCTTGAGAACCGGTGCCTGAGCAGTTTCTTCTCCGGGATCTTCCGGACGTACCATGATGTAATAGGTTTTATCCTTTGTCACCACGTAATGATCGCCCTCTTGATTTGTCTCTTTTCCATTTTGATCGAACAATTTGGCAGAAATTGTATTGGTGCAGGTAAAATCACAATACCCGGTCTGAGTTGCCTTATATGCATACGCATGTGCACAGGTTACTGGACTACTAATTGAAAAACTGCCGTTTACAAAATTGGCGTTTCCAACTTTACTGATCTTGAGTGTAAAGGATGAAAACTCTCCTGCATCAGCATCAAAAGCTCTGGCAACTTGTACTTCATACTTTTGCCCTTCCTGTGCAACAAAGATACATCCATCATGATAAACATCATAAGAATACCAATTGTTTCCATTCTCATCATATATTTCAACATCTACTTCATTGTTTTCTTCATAGGCCACTTCATAAACCCCGGCTTCCCCCTTTCCAATGGATAGTTGGTAGGTTATCCATGAACCTGATGTCTGATCCAAATAATTTTCTCCGATTTGAATTGTCTTAGAAAATCCTTCTATCTCAGAATACTGTGCCGTAACCCCACTCACCTGGCTGTAATCCGCGGCTAATACCATAAACTGAAGATCTCCGCTTCCGGAAAATTCATAAGATGCGCTTCCATCGTAATCTGTTTTAACACTATTCCAACTCCCTAAATATTCGTCACCTGCCCAATACCTTCTAACATAAAGCGTCTTATCAGTCATATTATTCAGGGTGAGTTTATATGTTTTTTCTTTATTCAGAGAACTTCCCGGTACCACATAGTATGTCAATTTCCCCTGTGAAACAGCCCCCTGCGTCACACTCGTATTCTGATCCTCCGTAAGATTCGGTGAAGCCGCAGCCTGGATTCGTGCAACAGTAGCAGTTCCCCCACTCTCTAGACTCATTAGTGCAAAACGATCACCATCATCATCGTAATTCAATGAGATTTTTCTGAATTCACCAGGATCGATTCGAGAATAATCTCCGAAACTATATTCAGTAGCTGAACTAAAATCAATTAAATAAATATTTTTACTTCCTGTATTGAATACCAAAAACTCCTCTCTATTTGCGGAACTATACCAATACTCTCTTTTAACTGCACCAAGAGACACATTTCCGGGTGTTAAAACTCCCTTGGATGTCTGCCATATTTTAAATGTTGAAGTCTTAGATGTCCATTCAGATGTATCATAATCATATTCCTGCAAATCAGCGCACAGGATCAAATATTTTCCGGATGTAAATGATCCAACTAAAGTATTTTGTCCGAGAACATTTGTATTGTAATCGTAAGCGTAAAATCCCTGCTTCTTTCCCTCTAATGCCAGTATTTCCGGGGCTTTATTGGTATAGTCAATGAAGAATGTGCCCTCCTGATCCACATTAAACAGATACCCCTTCGATGCAGTAGAATTCTTTTCC
>JAEEKV010000221.1 GCA_016282595.1 Lachnospiraceae bacterium | reverse complement strand
TCTAAGACGCCTTAGTCAAAACGGCATAGAGGTCATCACCCATGTGATCTTAGGGCTTCCGGGAGAGAGCAGGGAAGAGATGCTGGAAACGGTCAAGTATGTAGGAAGCGGTCCCATCAGTGGCATTAAACTACAGCTCCTTCATGTACTGAGGGGAACGGACCTGGCTGCGGAATATGAAAAGGCGGCCTTTACCTGCATGAGCATGGAGGACTATACGGATCTGGTGCGGGATTGCATTGCCCTTTTGCCGGAGCATGTGGTGATCCACCGGATGACGGGGGACGGAGCCAGAAGAGATCTTGTTGCGCCCCTTTGGAGTACGGATAAAAAGCGGGTACTGAATCAGCTGAAAGCAAAGCTTGAAATGGACTAGCCTGTGAAGAAAAAGGACATTACCAAAACAGAAGCACCTATGCAGAAAAAAGGCAGGGGATTCCGATGGCTGAAGATCGGGATACTCCTGTTTTTGTGCGTCATCTGGATCTGGTCCTGGCTCCCTGTAACGGAGCGCATCACCCTTCCCATGGAGAGGGCAGGATCCGAGCCTGTGCGCATCGCTTTGGTGACGGATCTTCATTCCTGCTACTATGGCAAGGACCAGGAGTGGCTGGTAAGAAGGATCGAAAAGGAGAATCCGGATCTGGTGGTTTTGGCGGGAGATATTTTTGATAACAGACTAAAGGATGAGCGGGCACAGAGCCTACTAAAACGATTGGTAGAAAAGTATCCCTGCTATTACGTAACCGGCAATCACGAATACTGGAGCGGCCGGGCAGAAGAGATGAAGCGCTGGACCGAGGATGCAGGCATCACCGTCCTTGACGGAGACTGCAGCACCCTAAACGTAGGCGATACGGTATTGGATGTTTGCGGCGTGGATGATCCGGATGAGTTGTCTTTGGAGGCCTGGAGAGGACAGATCGACAGCGCCTTTTCCCAAACGGATCCCGGTCATATCCGGATTCTGGTAAGTCACCGTCCGGAGCGAGTGAATATCTACGAGCAGTATGATTTTGATCTGATCCTGACAGGACATGCCCACAGCGGACAGTTTCGGATCCCCTTTGTGAATAAGGGATTGTTTGCGCCGGATCAGGGCTTTATGGCAAGCTACGTCAACGGCATCTATGAGCTTTCTAACGGAAGCCTGATGGAGGTCAGCCGGGGCCTCGCAAGGGAAACCACACCCTTGCCTCGTTTTTTCAACCGTCCCGAGCTGGTGGTTTTAACCCTACAGGCAAAGTAGGAATGTGGGCGCGGAATGCCAGAGTAAAGTTTTTGTCGGAAAATCAATAAAGGGATAGGGGATCCCCGGATCCTGTGATAAAGTGTTAGTTGCCCAAAACAAAACACAAACAGGAGGAGATCCCCATGGAAGAGATTATACAGTATTTTGCCGAGGTATGCATCAACAGATTTATAGAAGCACACAATAAATTTTTCAAGGAGCCGGATTCCTTTGCAGAACTGGAGAAAGAAACGGTATGTATAGTGGATGACCTTGGCAAGGAGTTTATCCGTGTCACATTGGAGGAGATCAATCGATGCTTCAGAGCAAGCGACTGGAGGAAAGAAAAATGGCACATAGAAAAGACGAATAAAAAACAACTGATAACATCGCTGGGAACAGTGTGTTTTAATAAGACATTGTTTGCATCAAAAACAGACGAAGGAAAAAAGTTGATGTGTTATCTTTTGGACAAGGCCGTGGGTTTTGAAGAACATCAGCGGATGTCCGAAGGAGCAATGGAAAGGCTGTATGAAGAAGCAGTACAGACATCATACCGTAAAGGAGGAGAGGCGGTTTCTCCCGAAGATAAGGTGACTAAGCAAGCCGTAAAGGATCTTCTTCATAAGACAAAGTTTCCACCAAACTATCAAATTCCGGAACAGAAAAAAGCGGTAAACGAGTTATACATAGATGCTGATGAGGATCACTATTCTCTGCAGTTCCAAAACAGGAAAGGCGACATTGAGAGAGACGATCGCGGTCATAAGAAAAACGGGGCAATTACCAAACTGATCTATGTGTATGAGGGGATCGAGCCGGAGGCGCCCAGGAGCAAACGAAACCGCCTGATAAACGCCCATTACTTCTGCAGAGGTGATGGAGATAACAAAGCCTTGTGGGATGAGGTGTACGCGTATATCGAGGCGCATTACGAGATAGATAAGATCAAACAGATATATCTGAATGCGGATGGAGGAACGTGGATCAAAGCCGGGCAGAGGCGCATACACGGGATCAACTATGTACTGGACGAGTTTCATTTGAGCAAGACGCTGCTTAAAATAACAGGCCACATGCTGGATAGCCAGCAGGATGCCAGAGAGAGACTGTGCAAGATCATCAGGTCCGGAACCAGGGAGGATTTTCAGCAAGAGATTGAAATCCTGAAGGGATATGCTGAAAAAGAAAAGACAAAAGAACGGATACAAAAAACAGCGGAGTACATACTGAATAACTGGACGGCTGCCAAAAAGAGACTGTGGAAAAAAGACGGTGTAGTAGCGTGCAGCGCAGAAGGACACGTATATCATGCGTTATCGTCCAGGATGAGTACACTTGCCATGGGCTGGAGCAGGCATGGCGCAAGCCAGATGGCTAGGCTGAGGGAGTATTATCTGAACGGTGGAAATATGCTGGAACTGGCAAGATATCAGAAGGCAGAGATACCCAAGGCCGCCGGAGCTGAAGAACTGGCATTAAGTGCGCATGATATGTTGAAATCGATCACCGGATGGCGAACGAAGACAGAGCATGAAATCGCTAAATATACGGATGTAATGACACATACATTGAGCCTTCAGAATAAAAAGAAGGTGACAATGAACATACACAAATATCTCTGACAAATAGGAAGCCGGAGGCTGACGCCTCCGCCCTTGAATAAAGGGCGCCGGAGCGCCCTGAGCATCCTTGCTTGTGCTTAATTAATAAAAAATCTGCTGTGCAGGATTGTCAAGGCTGCAAAGCACCGCAAAGCGGCTACGGCCTTGACAATCCCGCACAGGCAGATTAAAAGAGTCACTAAGCACAAGCAAGGATTACTATCGATATCCTAAAGGCTATCGAAATCCTATCAATTCAAAGGCCGGCGGTAGCGAAGCGGACGGCGGGCTTCCATTTTTTGACAGGAAAACAGTGATGTAGTATGATGGGCGTGTCAAGTCTGACGCTTATCTATGATTCTGGGAGTACTCTACACCTAGTTTTCCGACAGTAAATTTACGCGGCCAGAATCGCCCGTTTTTATTGAAAGCGGGCGGTTTTTATGTTACGCTGAAGGTACTATTTTTCATAAGAAAATAAACATAGTAAGGATATCAGCCGATGAATCTTTTGAAAAGCAAAAAGTTTCTCATTATAAGCGGAATCAGCGCAGCTGTCGTGATCGTGGCAGTGGTGCTCATCATCATACTTAACAAAGAGGATGCCTACCGGATCGTAAAGGTCTTTGAGGTGGACGGAGAGGCAAATGTGGAGCGTGAGGATACGGGAAGTCTGGACCCTTATGCCAATATGCTGCTGGTCACAGGAGATCATGTCACCCTGGATAGGGGATCCCTCAGTCTTCGGGCGGATGAGGATAAATACATCTACTTAGAGGAGCAGACCGAGCTGGTGCTCCATGCTACGGGAGATGCCGCAAACAGCAAGACGAAGATCGATCTTTTGCGGGGAGCCATCACCAATGAGATCCAGAATAAGCTTCTTGGAGACTCCAGCTACGAGATCAACACCCCCAACTCCACCATGTCCGTACGCGGTACCATCTTTTATGTCTGTGTCTATGAGGTGGATGGGGTGAAATATACCAAGGTGACGGTATTTTCCGGAAGCGTGGCCACCCGCCTTGTCTATAAGGACGGAACCGTATCCGATGAAGAAGTGGTGGTGGGCAAAGGGGATGAGGTTACCATCTTCGAGGACGATACACAGACAGATTATGTGGGCGATCCGAAAACGATCGTATTTGAAGAGCTTCCCGAGAGCATCCTTCGAAAGCTCCAGGATCTCATCAAGGACGGCAATGATGTCTCCATCACCGATCCCGAGATCATCAGGATCTTAGAGGGGCTGGCAGAGGGCAAATCTCCTGCGGATCTGATCAAGGACAGGGAAGATGCAGAAGGTGCATCGGAAGGAGATGCAGGCGCAGGCGAAGGGGGAGAGGAATCCCTGCAGGATGGGGAGATAGGACAGACTGAGGAAGGCAGTCCGGAGGGCACAGAGGAAGCGGCGCCCACGGACGGATCGGAAGATGATCAGGCAGACGGGACGGACACACCTTCCCAGCCTTTGGAAAAGAAAAAGGAAAGTACCCAAAGTGCGACAGGTAATGAGGATGCAGCGAAGGAGGGGGGCACGGATAATACGTCTGACTCCGGACAGTCCTCTCAGGATAGCGGCACGGTTACCGTAACCTTTAAGTATAACGGCAACACCTTCGGTACCCAGAGCGTGGAAAAAGGAGGCAAGGCGACGCAGCCTTCCCTGAGTCCGTCGGATACGGGAGACTGGGATTTTGACTTTAACACGGCGATAAATGCCGATACTACCATCAACTGGAAATAAAAGGGTTAAGATACGAAAGCGGGAGGATACTCCATGATGAAACAGGGAATAAAAAGACGAACCTTAATGACGGCGGAGCTTTGTATCGCAGCTGCTTTTGCTTTGCTTGCGATTTTTACGATGCATATAAAAGGCGCCATGGTTTCTCCTTCCGGCCTTGCCACGGTAAGTGGCCTCGGCGAAGTTTTAGAGATTTCTTCCACCGACGGAAGTGACTGTGTTGTAGTTCTTAAGGCAGATATGGCGGGTGATCAGCTGATCTACAATGACGGAGAGGATACGACGCACCCGGAAACAACATATCCCAACAGCTTCTCTACCATACGTTTGAAAGGACACGTGACCCTGATCCAGACCGGTTCCCAAACGTCTTCGGAGATTGTTACCGAAGGCGGTAAGGTTGAGATCGACGGATACCATGCCGGAAAGGTGCTGAATGGAACCGGTTGTGAGGTGACCATCAGCAATACCGGAACTCTGGCTCTTCCCGTTTCGGCCTTCAATCTGGAGAATTACGGAGATTTCTACAATTTCGGCAAGATCGATTGTAGTCAGGACTCAAAAGTCATGAATGCAGGCACATTTACAAATGAAACGGGTGCATCCTTTGAAACAGCGTCGGGAGTAACCATTGATAACCAGGGAGAATTTATCAACAATGGGACTATGAAGGCATGGTATGACGGGTTTAACATTGCCGGATGGATGACGGATCCCGCTGCAGCGGTTTATAACAACGGAAAAATCGATGCACCTTCCCTGACAGTGGGACAAGGCGTGGGGACCTATGCGGATTCCTCTACTACTTACTATGAAGTGTATGATGAGTTTATAAAAAAGGACACCACGGATCTGTACGGCGTGGTGCACATCAATCAGACTACCGAGGTCACTTCCCCGGGAGGGCAGATGTGCATCATGGTAGAAGCCTTTGGAACAAAGATCTATACAGGTGTCTACAACAAGGTAAAGGGAAGCAGCTTTATTCCCACCTATCTGGATCCGGCGGTCACATTGGATGCGCTTCCGACGGTTTACTACGGGCAGGCCTATGATTTTACTTCCAAGATCCATACGGAAGCCGACTATCCCGAAACGCCCTATCTTTTATACAGCACCACAGCAGACGGTACCTACACCAAGCAGCAGCCCGCTAATATCGGAACCTATTATGCCAAGGCTTTTGCTCCGGGGAATGAGGATTATGACGAGGGTGAATCAAGCCCTGAGTCCTTTAAGATCGAATATGCACCCCTTAGCGCATTTGATAGGGCCGATGATTTCAATTATCTGTCTCTGGAGGGAACCAACGGATTTTATGCCAAAGACAGTATCACCCTGACACCCCATAGCGGCTACAAGGTGAAAATCGGCAGTACATCGGATTTTGCCGAATCCCTGACTCTGAGGGAAAGTGATCTGTATTCCGGCGGTACCTTCAATTCCGGATTGAAGTTCTATCTGAAGCGAGATGACGGGGCGGAAAGTAGTATTTTTTCCTATTCTGAGTTGCTGGCAGACCTGGACAAGGTGATCTTCGATCCCGATCCTCCGGTGATCCCCGATGAAGTTGCAGCAGATGGCGTGACCGTTTCTATCCCTTCGGACGGGATCCTGCGTGCGGAAAAGATCATCCTTACCATCACGGATCGAAGCCTTGACAAGGTAGAGGTTTCGGGGTCTGATACCCAGACGCTGACAAGAACAAGCGGCGATGTAAAGGCGGACGGAGACGTTTATAAGGCAGAGGTTGTTTTGCAGGCAACCTTCGGCGAGGCGAAAAGTTTCACCATCAAAGCCGTGGATATGGCAGGAAACAGCAGCACCTTGGATCTCACCTTAAAGTATCCCCTGATCACCCCCACGGCTACGGTCAGTGTTCCGGATAGTGTCTGCGGAAGCGAATATGCCCCGCTTGTGACAACCCCTTCCGACGGTAAACAGAGCTTTTCCTACAAGAAGAGCACTGATCCTGACACCGACTATTCCGCAACAAAGCCTACCGTTGCCGGCACCTATACGGTATTGGCCGTCATCGCAGAGACGGACGTTTATAAAGAAACATCCTGCACTGCTACCTTTACCATTACCCGGAAAAGTGTTTCGGCTACCCTTACTGTGGCGGATACCCTGGTGGGAAGAGAGATCCTGCCTGTGATCAACACGGAGTCCGACGGCAAGGATGATGCGGTATTTTACTACAAGAAGAGCAGCGAGTCCGACAGCGCCTATTCCACAGTCATTCCGGAAGAGGCCGGAACCTACACGGTTTTGGCAAAGATCCCTGAGACGGGTATGTATGAAGCCGCCAGCGCAACTGCGACCTTCAAGATCCAGAAATACTCTGTGGGACAGAGTAAGGTGGAAGTAGCGGACTCCTATGTGGGAATGAGCTATGAGCCTGTCATTACCTCGGATTCCGATGGGATCGACCTGGCAGTGTTTGAATACAAAAAGAGTGATGCACCGGATACGGATTATACCTCGGAAAAACCATCCAAGGTAGGAAGCTATACCGTAAGAGCTACTATTCCGGAGACCATGAAGTATGAAAAGCTGGTTTTGACCGCTACCTTCAAGATCATGAAGAAAAAGGCCACCACCTCAGTATCCATCCCGGATCTGACGGTGGGCACCTCCTATGAGCCCTCTCTATCTACGGATTCTGACGGAAAAGAAAACGCCACCTTTGTTTATAAGGACAATTCGGCTGAGGGAAATACCTTTGTATCCGAGAAGCCTTCCAAGGTGGGAAGCTATACCGTAAAGGTGGTGATTCCTGCCACGGAAACCTATGAGGCATCCGGCGCAGAAGCTGTCTTTTCCATCAAGAGAAAGGTGGCTACCGGATCCCTGACCCAGAAGGATGTTTATGCGGGAACCGATTATGAGCCCAGCCTTTCCACCGCTTCTGACGGCGCAAAGAATGTTTCCTACACCTACAAGCAGCAGGATACAGAAGGAGCTGTCTTTACCGTGGTTCGTCCGATTTTGCCCGGTAACTATGTGGTGCGGGCTACCATTCCGGCAACGGATACCTATGATGCCGTTACCTGTGAGGCCAAATACACCATCAGCTATCTGAAAAAGCCGGATCCCGCTTATGAGATATCCGGAACCAGGGGGGATAACAATTACTATACCAGCAACGTTTATATCAAGGCACCGGAAGGCTTTTTGATCTCTCAGGACGATGTATCCGGCACCTGGGAAAGCAAGCTGAAATGGGATAAGGACCTGACCAAGGTTTATCTGAAGCGGAAAGAGGACGGAGCCCTTACCGCCGCGGTGAAGATCAGGGAAACCATTCTCATTGATAAAAAGGAGCCATTTATCAAACAGGCTACAACTGACGAGGGCAGAGAGCTAGAGATCAAAAAGGGACAGACCATCTATGCAGATTCCCTGAAGCTGGTGCTCTATGACAATCATCTGGATGAGGTTTTGATCGGCGGAAGAAGTATTAAGATCAGCGGCAAAACGGCTACCGAAACCCTGGAACCTGCAGGGGGAGAGCAGACCTTTACCGTAAAAGCCAAAGACAAGGCAGGCAATGAATTTGAGACGAAATTCACCCTGATCTCCTCCTGGGAACAAAAGGGCGTGGTACCCAAGGGCAAAAAGATCAAGCTGAAAAAGGGTAAGGCCTATAAGCTGGAAGCCGGAACCTGGAAGATCTCCGGAGACTCCACCGTATATAACGGAGGATGCTCTGTTTATGTAAGATCCGACGGAGAATATACCTTCACGCAGCAGTGAGATTTATATAAGTTATGTAAACTGATAGAGAGCAAAAGAGAAGCATATGAAACAAAAACAGAAAACAGGAATAGCACTCATAGAAATACTGGCAGCGGGGCTGCTGGTATTTCTTTTCACCATCACAAACATCGCCGGTGATCTGGACTATCTTTTCAGGGATCGTCTGTACCAGATCCCCAGGGGAATCAGTAACCGGATTAAGATCATCGGCATCGATGAAACTACCCTGGATGAGTACGGACCCATGCATACCTGGTCCAGAAGCCGCTATGCGGATCTTCTGGCGGTGCTGAATCAAAGTGATGAGACAAAGCCCGCTGTCATCGGCTTCGATATTGTGTTTTCCGGACAGGTGGATGAAGGAGATGAGGCCTTTGCCGACGCTGTGGCCCAAAGCGGCAACGTGGTGGTGGTAGAGCAGCTGATCCACAGTAAGAAAACCCAGCGGAATGCAGACGGCATCCTCTATGCACCTGTGGAGTCCGTATCCCTGCCCTACGAAACGCTGCGAAATGCAGCCAAAGTGGGATACAGCAACGTGGCAGAGGACTCGGACGGCATAGTAAGAAGGATCCTTCCCGGAGAAACCGTAGAGGGAGAGCAGCACGAGATCTTTTCCCGTCTGCTTTATGAAGAGTATGCAAAAAAAGCGGGCTTTACCCCGGCAACCATTCCCAGTGACAAATCCGGCAGAACCCTTATTAACTATTCCGGAAAACCGGGAGATTTCGAGCAGGTCTCCATGGCGGATGTGTTAGAGGGCAGGATCGATGCCAGAGCCTTCGGAGGCAGCATCGTACTCATCGGAGCCTATGCACCGGGAATGCAGGATAACTTCCGGGTGCCCAACGGCGGCAGCAGCCAGATGTACGGGGTGGAGATCCACGCCAATATTCTGCAGTCCTACCTGGACGGGCGTTTTTCCATTAATGGTAATCCCTATCTCTATGCTCTGCTTACGGCTCTTGTAGGCATGCTTTTGATGTTTTTGTTCCGGCGTCTCGGACCCAGGATCTCCCTTGTGATCCTGGTGGTAGTTATAGCAGCTCAGGCGGGGATCAATATGCTCCTTAACGAAAAGGGCTATGCCTTCAGCATGCTCTATCTGCCACTGGCAGGGGTGCTCTTTTACATTTATTCCCTGGTGCGTCATTATCTGGAGGAGGTGTCGAGGAAGCGTAAGGTATTAAAGGCCTTCCAGAAATACGTGGCCCCTCAGATCGTGGAAGAGATTGCCAAGAAGGGTGATTTTGAGATCAAGCTGGGAGGAGAGAACCGGGATATTGCGGTTTTATTTGTGGATATCAGAGGCTTTACCACCATGTCGGAGGCCCTGGAGCCGGAGCGGGTGGTGGAGATCCTAAATGAGTATCTGGCCCTTACCACCAAATCCATTTTTGACAACGGCGGAACTCTGGATAAGTTTGTGGGAGACGCCACTATGGCAGTGTTTAATTCTCCCTTTGATCTGGATGACTATGAATTTAGGGCAGTCTGCGCAGCTATGGATATCGTGAAGGGCGGAGAAGAACTGGAAAAAGTGCTTTTGGAAAAATACGGAAGAAGTGTGGGCTTCGGCGTGGGCGTCCACTGCGGCCGTGCCGTGGTCGGAAATGTCGGCTGTGAGTTCCGTATGGACTTTACGGCCATCGGAGACACCGTCAACACTTCCGCCCGCTTAGAGGCCAACGCCAAAAAAGGACAGGTTCTCATCAGTGATGTCCTTTATGAAAGACTGAAAGATCGGATCACGGTCAATGAGATCGGCCGGATCCCTCTGAAAGGAAAAAGCAACGGAGTTATGGTCTATGAGGTCACTTCCGTGGATCGGAATTCGGCTGCATCCTTAGCAGATCACCCGGTTACGACCTGATTCCTTTGCCTGATACAGCTTGTCATCCGCCACCTTGATGTTATCCTCAATGGAGTTTGCAGGATCAAAGGAGGTAACTCCGAAGCTCATGGTGTGGTGAACGGTGACAGTGCTGGTGACGCAATCATTTGCTTCTACAAACTGCCGGATCTCTTCTGCCTTCAGGCGGCAGGTTTCCATATCCGCATCCGGCATGATCATAATAAATTCTTCGCCTCCCCAGCGGTAAACGCCGCTGCCGGGGGCCAGATGGTCCTTCAGAATGGAGGCCACATGCTTTAACACCTCATCACCTATGTTGTGTCCGTAGGTATCATTCACCCGTTTGAACTTATCAATATCACAGATAAACAGGGAGATCTGTCTGGAAGGATCTGCAATGATGGCATTGTAGGTCTTTTCAAAGTCGTGGAAAAAGCCCATGCGGTTTCTGAGGGTAGTCAGCTTGTCGGTATGGGACTCCTCCAAAAAGACGTCGGACTCCAGGGTCAGGCCACAGATCATGGCTGCCAGGGAAAGTCTGCGGCAATCCTCTGTCTCGTCATAGGTGCCGTCTCCTGTCAGTTTGTTAATGACCTGGTAGGCGCCGATGTATTCGCCCTTTACATTGGCTACGGGCATCACCAGAATGGATTTGGTGACATAGCCCGTCTGTTTATCCACATCGGAATTGAAATAGGGGTTATTGTAGGGATCGTTGGTAACGATAACCTTGCCTTCCTGCAGAGATTTTCCCACAAGGCCCGTGGTATCCGGGATGGTGATCTTGCCGGCACCCGTAGCAGTGATGGTCCAAAGGGTGTGGGAGAGCTTGTCCCATTTCCAGAAGCTGGCCCGGTCGGACTCCGTTAAGATCCTTCCCAGATCCGTTAAGTGAGAAAAGATCTTCATATGGTCGATGGTGCCTGCCAGGCTCATGTCCCGGTACAGGTTGTCTGAGATGGTAAAGATCTCGGATAATAGCTGTTCAGAATTCATAGATTTTGCCTCCCTTTGTATAGTTGTATCACCCCGAGGGGGTGTGAAGATTCGAAGTTTATTGTTTGCCTGCCGGCATGGGATAGAGGGGGGCAGGCAAAAGCTGCGTGCCCTGTATGGCCTTCAGGATTTTTTCCTCCTCATCCAAATGCATCAAATAGACGTAAATCCCCTTGGCAGCCAGCTTGTTCAGTTCCTCCAAGGAATCTTCCAAAGACAGATGCACGGGAGATTTCCCGCAGGCCACCTCCGTATAGAGATAGCTGCCTTTTGTCAGATAGGGGGTAAAGGGCTCTAAGGTATTGGTATCTCCGGTGTAGATCACATTTTTTCCATTCACCGTCAGATGATAGCCAAAGCAGCGTCCCGCAAGCTGGGGAGTATGGGTGGTGGGAATAACGTGAGAGATCCAGGAAGAAAGCTGATCTGCGGTGATGATCTCGTAGGCCTCCGCCTCGCACCCTTCCAGGCGATCAATGAAAAAGCGAAGGTCCTCTGCCACTTCTAAGGAGGGTGCTACCACCGTAACGGGGAGCTTACCCCGGACATAATAGGCATAATGGATCAGCATGGGAATACCGCCGATGTGGTCACTGTGGGTATGGGTCACCAGCACATAGACCTGCTTGATGGCGCTGAAGGGATCTCCGCTTCGGAAGGGATCGGCCTGAATCAGCTTATGAAGGGATGACATGGGGAAATCCAACAGGATCAGATTGTTCCCGTCTACGAAGAAAGCACTGTTATTCTCTGCACGAAAGGCAGATCCCCGACCCCAAAAAGTAAGCATAACTCCCATACCTCCTTAGGTAAAATGGTATCAAATTTCCCATGCGATTGCAAGAAGACCTTTCTGCGTCAGGGGACGCATTTACATTGAATTTCGGATATCATCGTGGTACAATCTTCAATGTATATGCGTAAGTAACCAAAAGGAAGGAACGAAAATGTCTCAGGATAAGAGTCGGGGAATGGACATCTGGTTTTCCCAGATGGATACGGACAATGTGAAAACCAGCGTCCGCGTAGATAAACAGCTGTTCAGCGGAAAAAGTGAATACCAGAGGATCGATGTATTTCAGTCCCAGGAATTCGGAAAGATGATCGTCCTTGACGGAGAGATCATTTTCTCCGAGGCGGATGAGTTTGTCTATAATGAGATGATCGTGCATGTACCCATGGCGGTGCATCCCCATGTGAAGGACGTACTGATCATCGGTGGTGGTGACGGCGGCGTAGCCAGATGCTGCATCGACTATCCGGAGATCGAACGCATTGACGTGGTGGAGCCGGATGAAATGTTTATCTCCGTCAGCAGGGAATTTTTCCCGGAAACCGCCAAAGGCTTTGATGACCCCAGGGTAAAGATCATCAACCAGGACGGTCTTCGGTTTTTAAGACGGTGCGTGGATAAGTATGATCTTATCATCAACGATTCCACGGACCCCTCAGGCCATACGGAGGGACTTTTTACCAAGGAGTTTTACGGCAACTGTAACCGGGCCCTGCACGAAGACGGCATTATGGTGTATCAGCACGGCAGCCCCTTTTACGATGAGGATGAAGCTTCTTTTCGAAAGATGCACCGTAAGGTGTTTAAAAGCTTTCCCATCAGCAGAGTGTATCAGGCCAGTATTCCCACCTGCCCCGCAGGACTTTGGATGTTCGGCTTCGCCTCCAAAAAGTACCATCCGCTGAATGATTTTGATGCGGCAAGGTGGAAGGAAAGAGGGCTGAAAACCTGGTATTATACCACCAACCTTCACTACGGAGCCTTTATGCTGCCCAAGTACGTGGAGGATCTTCTGGAAGAGGAAGAAGGCCGGAAAAAAGGCAAGGATAAAAAGGATTAACGGGAGGGCGTTATGAGCGAAAAAAAGAGAAAACTGATGATCATCGGATGCGGCGGTGTTGCAAGCGTTGCCATCCATAAATGCTGTCAGAACAGTGAGGTTTTTGAGGAGCTGGTACTGGTCAGCCGCACCAAGAAAAAGTGCGATGATCTGGCAGAAAAGCTGACGAAAAAATACGGCACAAAGATTACAACGGAGCAGGTGGATGCAGACCATGCGGATCAGGTAGAGGCCCTTATCAAAAAGCACGGCGTGGATGCGGTTTTGAACCTGGCCCTTCCCTATCAGGATCTTACCATTATGGATGCCTGTCTGGCAGCGGGAGTGGATTATATCGATACGGCCAACTACGAGCCGGAGGATACGGATGATCCCCAGTGGCGGAGCATCTACGAGGCAAGATGTAAGGAAAAAGGCTTTTCCGCTTACTTTGATTATTCCTGGCAGTGGGCTTATGAGGATCGGTTCAAGGAAGCAGGCCTGACAGCCCTTCTGGGAACAGGCTTTGATCCCGGCGTTACCTCTGTATTTGCCGCCTATGCCAAAAAGCATTATTTCGATACCATTGATACCATTGATATTCTGGACTGTAACGGCGGAGACCACGGCTATCCCTTCGCCACCAACTTCAATCCCGAGATCAATTTAAGGGAAGTATCCGCTCCCGGCTCCTACATGGAAGACGGCAAATGGGTGGAGATCCCGGCCATGAGCATTCACAGGGAGTACGACTTTGAGGGAGTAGGCAAAAAGGATATGTATCTGCTCCATCACGAGGAGATCGAGGCCCTTGGCAGAAATATGCCGGAGGTTAAGCGGATCCGCTTCTTTATGACCTTCGGACAGAGCTATCTGACCCATATGAAGTGCCTGGAGAACGTGGGCATGCTCTCCACCACCCCGGTGAATTTCCAGGGACAGCAGATCGTACCCATTCAGTTCCTAAAGGAGCTGTTACCGGATCCTGCATCTTTGGGACCCAGAACCGTGGGTAAGACCAACATCGGCTGCATCTTTACCGGTAAGAAGGACGGAAAAGAGAAAACCCTGTACATCTACAATGTATGCGACCATCAGGAGTGCTACAAAGAGGTGGAAAGCCAGGCGATCTCCTATACCACGGGAGTACCTGCCATGATCGGCGCCATGCTGGTTTTGACAGGACAGTGGAAAAAGCCCGGGGTCTTTACCACAGATGAGTTTGATCCGGATCCTTACATGGAAGCCCTGAATAAGTGGGGGCTGCCCTGGAAGGTAGATGAGAATCCGGTATTGGTACCGTGAGAATGAAGATGAAGTTTGATACCATCCCGACCCCGTCCTATGTCATAGACGAGGCAAAACTGAAAAGCAATTTAGAGATCCTGGCAGACGTGCAGAAAAAAGCCGGCTGCCGGATTTTATTGGCACAAAAAGCCTTCAGCAGCTTTGTGACCTATCCCCTCATCGGCAGCTATCTTGCGGGAGCAACTGCAAGCGGCCTTTTTGAAGCAAGGCTGGGAGCTCAGGAAATGGGCAAGGAAAACCATGTCTTTGCCCCTGCTTATACGAAGGAGGAGATCAGGGAACTTGACAGCCTTTGCGATCACATCATTTTCAATTCCCTGACGCAGCTTAACGAACATTATGTAAACTTAACGAAGGAGATCGGCCTTCGGATCAATCCGGAATGCTCCACCCAGGAGCATGGGATCTATGATCCCTGTGGGGCTTATTCACGGCTGGGTGTCAGGAGAGAGACCCTTGAGCAGGCTCTTTTTAAAGCCTGCGGGACAAACCTTTCGGTGGCAGAGGCCTTTGCCAAGACTTATCCTAAGGTTTCGGGGCTGCATTTTCATACCCTGTGCGAGCAAAACGCCGACGCTTTGCAAAAGACCCTGGCAGCGGTGGAAGAGCGGTTCGGGGATCTATTGGCCCTTGACCAGATCAAATGGCTGAATATGGGTGGCGGACATCATATTACAAGAGAGGATTATGACAGAGACCTTTTGATCAGCGAGATCCAAAGGATGAAGGAGACCTACAAGGTGGAGGTCTATCTGGAGCCGGGAGAGGCAGTGGCGCTGAATGCCGGATATCTGGTGTGTCAGGTTATGGATATTGTGAAAAACGGCCGCCCCATTCTGATCACGGATGCATCTGCGGCCTGCCATATGCCGGATGTGCTGGAGATGCCCTATACCCCGCCTCTCAGGGGAGCAAAGATCGCAGAATCGAAGAAGGAGCAGGCGGGCATCTTGTGCCGCGTCTCTTCCAGAACCTGCCTTGCAGGGGATATTACGGGAGATTACCTGTTCCCGTCTATGCCCGAGGTGGGAGACAGACTGGTCTTTGAGGATATGGCCATCTATTCCATGGTTAAGAACAATACCTTTAACGGGATGCCACTTCCGGACATCTGGTATTTGCGGGAAAATGGAGAAGCGGAGCTGGTAAAACGCTTTTCCTATGAGGATTTTAAGGAGAGATTATCGTGAAGCTTTTGCAATCACAGCCTAGCAAAGACGGCTTTCATATGCCCGGGGAGTATGAACCCCATCAGGGAACCATTCTGATCTGGCCCGTCCGGGAAGGATCCTGGAGAGAGGGCGGAAAATGGGCCCAGGAGGTCTTTTCCGAGATTGCCTGCATTATCGCCCGGGAGGAAAAGGTCTATCTGCTGGCAGGCTTTGAGCAGTTCGAAGAAGTAAAGAGCCGCTTTGCCACGGCAGGAAACATCCGGGTACTGGAGGTGGAAACCAATGACGCCTGGGCCAGGGATATAGGCCCTACCTTTGTGAAAAGAGGAGGCGTTGTCCGGGGGATCAGCTGGTGCTTCAATGCCTGGGGCGGAGAGGTGGATGGCCTGTATCAGGACTATATCGAGGATGATATGGCTGCTGAGCGGATCTGCGAGGAGCTGGGACTGGAGTGCTACGATGCTTATCCCTTCGTATTGGAGGGAGGCTCCATCCACAGCGACGGAGAGGGAACGGTGCTGGTAACCGAAAGCTGTCTCTTAAGTCCGGGGCGCAATCCCTCCATGTCAAAGGGAGACATCGAAGAAACCCTGAAGGCCTATCTGGGAGCTGAAAAGGTGATCTGGCTGCCCAGGGGGATTTATCTGGATGAAACCAATGAGCACGTAGATAACATGTGTGCTTTTACGAAACCCGGAGAGGTGGTACTGGCCTGGAGCGAGGATGAGAGCGATCCCCAGTATGCTTTGTCACAGGAAACCTTTGAGGTATTGCAAAGGGAGCGGGACGCTAAGGGAAGAGCCCTTGTGATCCATAAGCTGCCGATTCCAAAACACCCGGTATTGATTAAAGAGGAGCACCTGCAGGGACTGACCTTTGCACCGGGAGAAGCAAACCGGGAGGTGGGAGAACGACTGGCGGCTAGTTATGTAAACTTCTATATCTGCAATGCCGGCATTCTGGTGCCCCAGTTCGGAGATGAGAATGATGCCAAGGCCCTTTCCGTTCTGCAGCAG
The DNA here is from genome assembly GCA_016282595.1 of Lachnospiraceae bacterium. Taxonomy (GTDB): domain Bacteria; phylum Bacillota; class Clostridia; order Lachnospirales; family Lachnospiraceae; genus RGIG7926. The sequence goes on along the minus strand of JAEEKV010000221.1, from coordinate 4,010 downwards.
TGCTTTGCAGGGAGAAAGGTATTTCCCATCGATGCCATGGAGATCCTCATAGGTGGCGGCAACATTCACTGCATCACCCAGCAGATCCCGGCAGAGAGATAAGAAATTATGCAAACTAAAAGAGCGGAATCCTCCCCAGGAGGATGAAGGGAAGTGAGGAAAGATATATGGCAAAAATAACAGTTGCAACCATTCAGATGCAGTGCAAGGGCACGGTGGAAGAGAACCTGCAGAAAGCAGAGAAGCTGGTAAGACAGGCGGCAGAAGAAAAGAAAGCGAATGTTATCTTACTTCCGGAGCTCTTTGAGAGGGAGTATTTCTGTCAGCAGAGACGCTACGACTTTTACGACTATGCAAAGCCCACGGAGGAAAACGACGCCGTAAAGCATTTTCTTCCTATCACAAAGGAGCTGGGTGTGGTGCTTCCCATCAGCTTCTATGAAAGAGACGGACAGGTTCTGTACAACAGCATTGCCATATTGGATCCGGAAAAAGGCCTTATGGGAGTCTATCGAAAAACTCATATTCCGGATGATCATTATTATCAGGAGAAATTCTACTTTACCCCGGGCAATACCGGATTCAAGGTTTGGGAAACCACCTTTGGAAACATCGGCGTAGGGATCTGCTGGGATCAGTGGTTCCCGGAGGCAGCAAGGGCCATGGCCCTCATGGGAGCAGAGATTTTGCTCTATCCCACAGCCATCGGCAGCGAGCCCATTCTGTCCGTAGATAGTGCGGGACATTGGATGCGGGTGATGCAGGGACATGCAGCCGCCAATATCATTCCCGTAGCGGCGGCCAACCGCATAGGAATCGAATCCGTCACCCCCTGTGAGGAAAACGGCGGACAGAAATCCTCTCTTTCCTTCTATGGAACTTCTTTTATGACGGACGAGACGGGGAAACTGGTAGAGCAGGCCACCAGGGAGAGTGAAGAGATCTTGGCCCATACCTATGATCTTTCGGAAATTGCGGAAAAAAGGATCTCCTGGGGGCTTTTCAGGGACAGAAGGGAAGAGATGTATAGAGCACTTGCCGGGCTTTCATAAGCAAAGGCCGGGCAGGCAGTTTGAGGGGAAATGAACTACAAACGGAGACGTAAGGGGAAATGAGTCAGAACAGGAAAAAAGAAAAGCCGGATCGGAGGGAGTTTTTAACCAAGACTCCGGTACCGAAGCTGATCATATCGCTTTCCATTCCTACCATTATCAGCATGCTGGTAACGGGGATCTATAATTCCGCGGATACTTATTTCGTGGGAAGGATCTCCACCCAGGCTACAGCAGCCGTGGGACTGGTGTTTTCGGTCATGGCGCTGATCCAGGCCATCGGCTTTTTCTGCGGTCACGGATCGGGAAACTACCTATCCAGAATGCTGGGAGCGGGAAACCATCAGGAAGCCAATGAAGTGGCGGCTACAGGCTTTGCCATGGCACTGATCCTGGGATGTGTGGTGGCAGTTTTCGGAAATGTGTTTGCCCATCCTTTGGCAGCAGCCATAGGCGCCACGGAAACCACCATACAGGATACCATGGTGTATATGCGGATCATTTTGCTGGGAGCCCCCTTTATGATGGGGCAGTTTGTTATCAATAACCAGCTGCGGTTTCAGGGAAGTGCCGTCTATGCCATGATCGGCCTTATGTGCGGGGCGGTTGTGAATATCATTTTGGATCCTCTTTTGATCCTGGGCTTTCATATGGGAACGGCGGGAGCGGCTGTGGCTACCGTATCCGGACAGCTCATCAGCTTCTGCGTGCTGCTCATAGGCTCCTCCAAGGGGCAGAACATCCGATTGAAGCTATCCAATGTGCATCTGAACGGACATTTCATCAAGGAGATCATCAACGGAGGCATTCCGTCCCTGTTTCGACAGGGCCTGGCAGCCATTGCAACCCTTTTGTTAAATCACATGGCAGGATCCTTCGGCAAAGATGCAGCCATTGCGGGAATGTCGGTTACCACCAGGGTGCTTATGATGATGGCCTCGGCCATGATCGGCTTCGGACAGGGCTTTCAGCCTGTTTGCTCCTACAACTACGGAGCTGGTCTTAAAAGCCGGGTACGGGAGGGATTTTTCTTCTGTGTCCGCTACGGAACCATCTTTCTGTTTTGCTTATCGGCGGCCAGCTTTTGCTTTGCCCCCTCCATCATTGCCTGGTTTCGTCCGGATCCCGAGGTGGTAGCGGTGGGAAAGGTGGCCCTTCGGGCACAGGCCATGACCATGCCTCTTCTTGCAACCACCACCATGGTGAATATGATGCTCCAGTCCATGGGAAAGGGCGTCAAGGCATCCATTACCGCTTCAGCCAGGAACGGGATCTTCTTTGTACCCATGATCCTTTTGCTGCCTCAGCTGTTTGGCCTGTTTGGCGTGGAGATCGCCCAGGCGGTGGCGGATGTATTATCCCTGTGTCTGTCCATCCCTTTGGGAGTCTCGGAGCTTCGAAAACTGAAAGAAGACTGAAATACGAAAAGCCCCGGCTAAAAAGCCGGGGCTTTTACGATATGGGATACGCGGGATTTTTGCGGTTTATTCTTCATCCTCATCGTCGCCGCCAATCTCAATGACTTCATCATCATCACCGAAATCGTCAAACTCTAAAACTTCGCCGTCGTCGTCTGCATCCTCGGAATCATCTTCTTCAGTGTATTCACTCTCTTCCAGAAGTTCGAACTCGGAAATGCTGCCGTCCTCATTTAAGTAGATGGTAAGAAAGAAGGTGGTGTAGTTATCGGTGTACATATCAAAGTCGATCTCTTCTTCATCTACATAGTAGGGCTTTGTCATATCATAGTGCTTGATCTGTGCCTGTGCAAGATAGGGAGCCAGGTTGGAATAGTAGGGCTCGATCTTTTTCAGAAGATCAGCAGAGATAGGATCTGCCTGGCGAAGCTCTTCCATCTCTTCTTTGGCATCGGCCTCATCTCCTTCATAGTAGATCAAAAGGGCTTCCCATCTGGCGTTGTCCAGATCTCCGTCCTTCTCCTTCATCTCAGCACTTTCGGGAAGCTCCGCTACATCGGTCTTCTGTGCCTCGAAGTTGAAGGTGACGTTGTTCTTCTCATCGAAAACCTTGCTGTCGGTATGCAGGCTGGGATCGGGAACATACTCCTCATCCTCCAGATCCTCGTCGTCTTCGTCTTCTTCATCCTCACTGTCTGAAGATCCGCCGATGGAATCCTCTCCGATAACGATATCGCCTTCTTCAGCCAGATCCGCTTCCAGATCATCCTCGGTCACCTCGGTATCCTTAATATCTTCCGGGGTTACTTTCTTATTGCCGCAGCCTCCCAAAAGGGAAATGCTGAGGGCTGAGATCAGAAGCAGAGCCAGTATTTTTCTCTTTTTCATAACAGTCTCCTCTCAATTCGGTTGTATTTGACCGCTTCATAATACCACAGAATTCATGAAAGTACATTGAAAATAGTTTGAAAATTCTGTGTTTTCCAAAAAATACAATTCCGGGATCGGTTGTTTTTTCCGTCTTCCCATTATATAATGAAACAGTAAGCGCATATGGGGTAAAAATGCGTGCAGACTATGAGCGGGAGGTTATAAGGTTATGAGCGATGAAATGCAAATGGATATGATCATGGGTGATGCTTCGGCAAAGCAGCTTCTGGATGCGGTAGATGGGGTACGAAGGGACATCGACGGCATGAACCGTGACAGCGAAGAGATCAAACGAAGCGGAGACGCCATTAAGGAATCCACCGGAAAGATCACAAGTCATGTCAATGAGATCCAGGGCTTTGCCAAGGATATTCAGAAGATTTCCAGCAAGACCAATATGCTGGCTTTGAATGCATCCATTGAGGCTGCCAGAAGCGGCGAGCTGGGTAAGGGCTTTGCAGTGGTAGCGGAAGAGATGCGAAATCTTGCCAACGATACCAAGGTATCCTCTGAAAAGATCCTGGAGATCGTGGTACAGTTTGCCGAGGATCTGGAGGAGATGCAGAGCAAGATCAAGACCCAGGATGAGTCCCAGGCTGAGCAGATGAAG